>JAUWTT010000125.1 GCA_030614585.1 Acidobacteriota bacterium | reverse complement strand
TAAGAAGGCACCTTGGATTTTGGGGATTGATCGAGGTATTCAAGCAGGTAGTCCTTACGAATCTTCTTCGCGAGCTGTCGAATTCTCTTGGTCGTCCTTTCCACTTCGATCTCGAACGACTTCTGGCCTATGGTTCCAGCTTCATACTCGTCGATCAGCGATTCGAGTTCGTCTGCGGTAGCGATGAGCGAATCGGCTGCTAAGGAAGACTCACTCAGAGCAAGATTCACGACCTCTTGTGTCAGTGGAGAATCATCCTGCGCATAGCGCCATAGGTAGTCATACCCGGACAAGTACTGGTAACGGTTTAGCAACTGAAATACGAACCGATTCGTGTCATACCAGGACGAGTAATCAAAGTGGGGATTCGGAGTGTAAGTCTGTACCGGAACAGGTGGCGCACCTCCGGAAGATCCACCTACCGCTGGTCGGCCGGATCGCGACGGTCTGGATATTCCAGCAGGTCTGTAGCTGCTTCCCGAGCTCGAAGAAGAAGAGGAGCTTGAAACCGATCCCGCGGATGCAGGAGACGAGGTTCGTCCCCCGGTTGAGGGCCGCCCAACGGATGGACGTTCGCTGCTTCCCTGGCTCTGCAATGCCATCGTAGGAGTAGCCAGGCCCACGACTACCACCATGCTCGTCAGAATGGCAAGATACCTCTTCATCGAATTTAACCCTCCTGTAATCTTCAAATTATAGGACTTTTGGAGGCGTGAAGCTACATAAAACTTCTATCCAACTCCATTTTGATAGATGCTCCTTAGATTCAGCCGGTTCAATCTGATTCGAGGATCAACATGTTCCGGGGACAGGATTCCGGCCGACTGTTCGACCCTTCTCCCAGAGCCTTGTGCTATAAGTTCGAAGCTATGGACACCCTGCCTCAGCTTCTCATGATTAGTGTCGCTTTCGGCCTGGTTTTGCTCCACGGGTTCTTTGTTGCAGCAGAATTCTCGATGGTCAAGGTGAGGGCTACTCGAATAGAAGAATTGATCAAGCAAGGTACCGCCCGTGCTCGGAACGCCAGGAAGTTGCGGAGTAACATGGCCGAGTACCTCTCGGCCACCCAGTTAGGAATCACCATGGCCAGCCTCGGATTGGGTTGGATTGGAGAACCTGCTTTCGCAGGGCTCTTTCAGCCGGCTTTCGAAGGGCTGGGCGCTCTGGAACCGGTACTTGCACATAGTCTCGCGGTGACTGTGGCTTTCCTGTTGATCACGTTTCTGCTTATTGTCCTGGGAGAGTTGGCTCCTAAATCAGTTGCTATCTGGGCGCCTGAGCAGGTTGTTCTAGCTACTTCCGGTCCGATGGCCCTTTTTTCCCGGATAGCGTATCCGTTTATCTGGGCACTCAACTCAACTGCGGCTGCGGTTCTCCGCCTATTTGGAATGAAATCCGTCTCTGAACTCGAGAGCGCCCATTCTGAGGAGGAACTGCGGATGATCCTGGCACATTCCCGTGAGAAAGGGGTCCTTGACCGAGATGAACAGTTGATGCTTGAGCGGGTACTGGAGTTCGGGGATCGATCAGTACGTCAAATCATGGTGCCGGCTGGAGAAGTTCACTTTCTCGATGTCGAAACATCTTTCGAAGAGAATCTGGCAACTGTAAGGAAATATCGGCACACACGCTATCCCCTTTCTGAGAGTTCTTTCGACCATGTTGTCGGGGTCATTCATGTCAAAGATCTCTTCTGGAGACATAGAGAGTTGGGCCCGAGCTTTGACCTGAACGCCATAAGGAGACCCGTAGGCTTTGTACCTGAAACCAAGATGATCAAGTCGCTGCTGCAAGAGTTTCGCGAGACTCGGACGCATCTTTCCGTTGTTGTGGATGAGTTTGGGTCTTCAGTTGGAATTGTCACATTGGAAGACATCCTTGAAGAACTTGTGGGGGAGATACAGGACGAGTTTGATCCGGAAGCGCCGACTCCAATGGTTCTGAAACAGGATGAGAACCACTACCTGGTCCACGGCCGGGCGTTGTTGGAAGAGCTGGAGGATTCCCTGGAGATTACTCTCGAGGATGCTGAGAACGATACAGTTGCCGGGCACGTGATGATGCTTTTGGGTAGAACGGCTCGCATCGGTGACGAGGTTATCGTGGCAGGTCGTTTTCGGGCTCGCGTCGTCGGGATGCGGAACCTTCAAATAACGGATTTGACCTTTGAACGGGTGTACCGACAGGCAAATGACAAGTGACAAATGTCAAATGACAAATGGCAAGTGTCAAATGTCAAGTGACAAGTGACAAATGTCAAATGAGCTTGTTGAGGCTTGAGCAGCACCTGTAGCGAACATGCCCCGACAGTTCCCACCTATGCTGTCTGGTGGGATACCTCTACCAATGGAGGTTTGCTCCGATCCGAGGCGAGACTGCCTCCTTAGATTGCCTACCACCAGGGTCCAAGTGACCTAAGATGCAGTAAATAGTAAGCAGGAAGAGATAGGCAGTGAGTAGTAAGTAGTAAGTAGTAACCGGTCAAATCTATCACCAAAATACCAACGCCACCAAGAAAATGTCACCCCGGAAAAGACATCATTTCTACCGGCATCCGGCATCCGGCATCCGGCATCCGGCATCCGGCATCCGGCATCCGGCATCCGGCTATCACCAGTGGGCTCCAATGTTGTTATTCTTACGGTGAGATGGGACAGTTGGTTGAATGTGTACTGAACTTCAGTGAAGGTCGTGACAAGGAGCGGATTCAAGCCATAGCAGGCGTACTCAGCTCATTCACGGAGGTTCACCTGCTCGATTGTTCCTCAGATGCAGACCATCATCGCTCCGTGTTGACGTTTCTCGGGGTGCCTGAGGCGGTGTTAAACGGTGCGCTCTCCGTCTTTCAAGAGGCAATCCACGACATCGACATGAACTACCACAAGGGTGTCCACCCCAGAATCGGGGCGGTCGATGTCGTCCCTTTTGTGCCGCTTCGAGGAGTGAGTATGCGAGATTGTGTTCAACTGGCTCGTCGATTCGGAAAGGTTGTTTCAGACTCTCACTCCATTCCCACTTTCCTTTACGGCGAAGCTGCCGTGAAACGCGAAAGGAAGGACCTGGCAAACATTAGGCGGGGACAATTCGAAGGGCTTCGTAAGTCGCTCTCTGGGGACCCGGAGAAGGGGCCGGACTTTGGGCCGGCACGCCCTCATCCTACGGCAGGAGCCTGTGCTGTCGGAGCCAGAGATCTGCTCATTGCCTTCAACATTTATCTCAACACAACGGAGTTAAGAGTAGCTCAGGAAGTGGCTCGAGCGGTGCGCGAGAGTAGCGGTGGGTTGCCGCATGTTCGAGCCCTGGGTCTCTTTCTTGAAAGCCGGGGGCAGGTCCAGGTCTCGATGAATCTAACCAATTTCAAAACAACGTCGCTTTACAGCGTGTATGAGGAGGTTGGTCGCGAGGCACTTAAGAGAGGCGCTCTGATTGCGGGCAGTGAGATCGTGGGCCTCGTTCCGAAAGAAGCCCTTGAAGCCGGCGATTATCGCACGCTGATGATCGAAGACTATTCATCTGGTTTGACTCTGGAGGAACGTTATTACCAGGTGACAGGTCGGAGATGGTGAAGGAGTTCTGATTGGGAGGCTATGGTGAGTTCGACGACTGAACAAATGTCAGACTCAGCTTGTGGCGATGTTGATACCGAGAGAGAGACTCTCAACATTGTGTTAGTGGAGCCCGAGATCCCACCCAATACGGGCAACATTGCTCGACTGTGTGCCGCTATTGGCGCAAATCTTCATCTTGTCGGCAGTCTGGGTTTTAAGTTGACCGACAGGTATCTGAAGCGGGCCGGCTTGGACTATTGGGAGTATGTAAGGGTCATACGCCATGAGTCGGTTGATGAATTCTTTAATTCAATCCCCAGTGATCGTCTTTTTCTCTTTTCAAAGAAGGGGAGTCGTTCTTACTCGCGGGCGGAGTACCGAGCTGCTGACTACCTGGTCTTTGGCAGCGAAACCAGGGGACTGCCTGCACGGATTCTCCAGAAATACCCCGAACGAATTGTTGTGATTCCTATCCTCAACGAGAAGGTGCGCAGCTTGAATCTTTCCTCAGCTGCTGCGGTTGCTGCATACGAAGCGCTGAGACAAATGGGATTCGATCGATGGCAACAGGGTTAACCACGAAGGCACTAAATCACTAGAATCTCATCGTGCTTTGGTGGCTTTGTGGTTCAATTCCAAGACTCAAGACTCTGAGCCCTTGTCCCCTGAGACGATTCCCCATCAGACCTTCTGGACGATCACACAGGTCATGTCATCGGTCTGAGCCATGCCTTCAGTGAATTCGCGGATTGATTCAAGGATCTGATCTTCAAGTTGAGCACATCCGGTAGATGCGTAGTCGCAAATGATCTCCTTGAACCGTTCCTCTCCGAACATCTCATCATGTGGATTCTCGGCCTCTGTGATTCCGTCGCTGTACACTACCAGCACATCTCCGGAATTCATCTGAACAGACACCGATTGATATGTGGCGAATGTAAACGCTCCCAGAACGAGATCGCGGGCGGGGAGTTCCTCGATTGTTTTGCTATCAGCCCTGTACAGGTAGGCAGGATTGTGTCCAGCACTGACGTACTCGCCTGAGCCCTCTTCGTCCAAACTGAAGAAAAAGAGCGTTACAAAACGGTTGCTTCGAGATTTCTCACACAGATAGAGGTTGACTCTGGCAATGGACTCATGAACTGGGACTCCCGACCTGAATTCCATTTGCAGAGAACCTTGGACCAGGCTACTAAGCAGGGCCGCTGAGATTCCCTTACCCGAGACATCGGCCAAAACGCCCGTGAGGGCGGACCCCGTCCTTTTCAGGAAATCGTAAAAATCACCCCCCACGTGGCGTGTCGGGTGACTGAAAGCCGCGAGGTCATATCCTTCAAGCTTCGGAAGTGAGCTAGGGAGCAACGCTGTCTGAGTCTCTCGAGCGAGAGAAAGTTCCTTTTCGAAGGCCTTCTTCTCTTCAAACGCTTCAATCAGCTCCAGTTTTTCAAACACATTGGCGGCTTCCACTGCCAGTTTGTTGAGGATTCTTTCATCGAGGCCCGTGATCGAATGCATCCTGTTGGTGCTGTCCAGGTAGAGGATTCCACGGACATCCGCTTCTTCCGAGTCCTCTGTTATCCACTTCAACGGCACGCACGCTATTGCCTTCAGCTGCATCGCCACAATGCTCTTCTGTTGTTCAAACTTCTGGTCGATGCCTTCGGTCATGAGGATGGGATCTCCACTGGCCACCACAGCCTGGACGGCTGTACGGCTGGACTGGAACTCGGCTTCCGAGAGTAACTGCCCCAAACCATTCAAGCCGACGACGTATTTGTAGCCAAGTTCTTCTTTGAGAAGAATGTAACCTCTTTCGGCTCCGCTCAGTTTCAGAGCAGCCTCCAGTATTTGGCGAAAGGTCCGCTCTGCTGAGAAGCTCCGGCCCCAGTTGTATTGAAAATCAAGGATGTGTGAGATCTTCTCGAGTTTGGATGATTCGGTATCGGCCAGGGGCATTACCGTTGTCAGCTGCATCATTGACTTCTCGAGATCTTCATCTCCCAGAGTCGAATCCGAGCTGAATGCTTCATCCGGTCCCGTAAAAAATAGAAGATCGACCTGTTCGCGGCCAAGCGTGATGCGATCTCCATTCCTGAGGGATTGTTCGGAAACTTGAACTCCATTCACATAGGTGCCATGAAGACTGTTGAGATCGACAAGATTAAAACCGGTCCCCTCTTTCAATACCTTCGCATGCTGACGTGAAATAAAAGGATTGCTCAGGACGACATCCGATTCTGACAAGCGTCCGATTAGAGTCTCATCTTCCGAAAGCTGATAGGCGATTTCCCGACCTTCAGCGGTCCACTTCAAATGGGGTGTGTCCATTGTCTAATTACTCAAAGCAAAAGTTGTCTGCATTTCCAAGACTTACTGTCAACTGTAAAGCGGAGAACGTGAGCAGGTATCCGCAGTGAGTTCGATTCTAATCCTTTTTGATTTGAAATTCACCAACTGTCGGTAATCGGTGATCGGGGTTGCCCGGTTTGTTGGTTGGGCGAGTTCCAAAGTGCCAGATGCCGGGTACCAGATGCAGGATCGAAAATCGAAAATCGCAAATCCCAGTTGCCGGATGCCGGTCCCCAGATGCCGCCCTCCGTTTGGGCAGAGGGAAACAGGATCAACCACTAAAGCATGAATTCACTAGTGAGATCTTAATTGTGTCTTAGTGATTTAGTGGTTTGATCCAGCCCCTAGCTCCCAGATCCCATGTCCAGCGCGAGGCACTTGTAGCGTTCAGATTGCGCGAGATAGAATCGAAACCCAATGACCCTTGAAATCGGTTTCTTGTTCGTCCTGCTTGCAGCGATGGTTTTCCTCTTTCTGACGGAGAAGCTCCCGGTGGATCTGACGGCGTTTGCCGGCTTGGTGATTCTAATCCTGGGCGGTTATCTGACTCCGGAAGAAGCTTTTACGGGATTTGCGTCCTCTGCAGTCATTACGATGCTCTCGGTCTTCATCATCGGGGGGGCAATGCTCCACACGGGAGTCGCCGACATTGTTGGGCAGCGAGTGCACTCCTGGGTGGGAAATAGGGAGATCCCTCTCCTCATCACGATCATGGTCGTGGCTGCTGTTCTCTCTGCTTTTATGAACAATATCGCGGCTACGGCCGTTCTGATGCCGGCCGTCGCGGCGATCGCAAGACAGGCTAGAATATCGCCGTCCCGTCTTTTCATGCCGCTTGCCTATGGAGCAATTCTCGGAGGGACCACCACTCTGGTGGGGACTCCGCCAAACATTCTTACTGCTGCGATGTTGTCGGAGCGCGGTTTGGAACCTTTTGGGCTTTTCGATTTCACGCCTGTGGGCGTATGTCTGCTCCTGTGTGGCATCGTCTTCATGGTTACTGTGGGGCGGAAGTTACTGCCCGAGCGAGATGCCGGACCGGCTCTCGCCGACGAGACGGACCTTGCACAAATCTACCAATTGCACGAAAGACTCTTCTCGATGATGATCCCTCTCCAATCCGGGCTTGATGGGATGACACTCGCAGAGGCCCGACTGGAGTCAACATTAGGCGTTCAGGTGCTGGCAATCACTCGGGGAGCTGAGAAGATGCTTGCCCCCGACGCTGCGACTGCCCTCAGGGGCGGCGACGTGCTCCTCGTGAAAGGGAAACTTTCGGACCTACGGGAACTGCTCCGGGTCCAGGGTGTTCGGGTCAGGAAGGCTCGATCGGGCGAAATCCCCAGACCGATTAAGGGAGTCAGTGGGATCAAGGCAACGGTGGCTAAGGATTCTCCCCTAATCGGAAAATCGCTGAAAGAACTCCGTTTCCGAGAAGTCTATGGAGCGGTCGTGATTGGTATTCAGAGGGGAGAAGAGATTCTCCGAAGTCGTCTGGCAGTTGAGCTGCTTCAACAAGGTGACAGTATTCTTGCCGTCGGCCCGCGAGTCGAATTGGAAAAACTGTCACAGGGAGGTGACTTCGACTCGTACGCGGTCGGCCTGGCAACCCTCCAGCAGCTCCAGGCGCATTTGTATGTGATTAGGATATTGGAGGGTTCTCCGCTGGCAGGTCGATCGGTTGCTCAATCTCGGATCGGTGAGCTCGTCGGCGTTACGGTAGCTGGGATCATTCGGGGGGATGACGTACTTCTGATCGCTTCTCCGGGCGAGATGATCCTGGAAGGGGATCGCCTGCTTATGGCCGGGGAACCATCTAAAATTGTCAGGTTGCTCGAGATGGGGAATCTGAGTCTCGAGTCCAAGGTTGTCGAACCTCTACTTGAATCAGATGAAATCGGTGTCCTGGAAGCAACTCTGGCTCCGCGTTCCTCGGTGGCAGGGAAGACCCTTGGAGAACTGTCCTTCAGAGATCGCTACGGGTTACAGGTGTTGGCGGTATGGCGTGAAGGGGGCCTTGTACGTACAAGCTTGGCTGGACTTTCGCTCCGCTTTGGTGATGCCCTGTTCCTGCAAGGGTGTCGACATAAGCTCACTCAGCTCGCATCGGATCCGGACTTCGTGGTTCTTTCGGAGAAGAGTCAAATTCCCAGACGAACCAAGAAGGCCCCTTTTGCCCTGCTTGCTCTGGGGGTAATGGTTGGCTTTGTAGCCACGGGGTTTCAGCCGATCCAAGTTGCCGCGTTTTCGGCCGCCACATTCGCTGTGTTGACTGGCGCAATCAAAATGGAGGAGGCCTACCGTGCCATTGAATGGCGGGCCATTTTCCTGGTCGCTGCCGTCCTTCCAGTGGGTTTTGCAATGGAACGAACCGGTGCGGCCTTGCTCTTGGCCCAAAACGTTACAGACTTTGCCGGTCCGTTGGGTCCTTATGCCGTTCTCGCCGCGATGGTGGTTTTGTCCAGCCTCATCAGTCAAGGGCTGGACGGAGCTCCAGCAGTGGTTCTGTTAGCACCGGTCGTAGTGCAGACTGCTCAGCAGCTTGGCATCAGCCCCTATCCCATTATGATGGGTGTAGGACTGGCAGCCTCGGCAGCATTTATGACGCCGTTCAGCCACAAAGCCAACCTGCTCGTCATGGGAGCGGGTGGTTACCGTTCCATGGACTATCTGAAGGTGGGAACGCCGTTGACCATCTTGCTCGTCATCTTGATGGTGCTTCTGATTCCCGTTTTCTTTCCTTTCTAGCAGGCTGCTCTTCCACTTACCTGTTCCTCAGGTCCTGCTGTTTGCCAAGGGTTCAAGGCGATGATCTAATTAGTAGAAGAGGCGAACATGGTCGGCAAAAAGTTGAAGCATTATGAGATTCTCGAACTCGTCGGTAAGGGCGGGATGGGCGTCGTCTACAAAGCACGGGATGTTCGTCTCGGCAGGCAGGTGGCGCTCAAGGTTCTAAGAGAAGAAATCACGGGGGACGAGGACAAGAAGCGACGATTTCTCCAGGAAGCTCGAGCTGCGTCGGCCGTGACGCACCCTGCGATCGCTCAAATCTACGATGTCGATGAAGCGGATGGCACCCTCTTCATCGCAATGGAGTTTGTTGAAGGGCAGAC
>JAUWTT010000493.1 GCA_030614585.1 Acidobacteriota bacterium | reverse complement strand
CCTACTCCTGTCCTGAGCGGAACCACCACGACTTGAGCCTTCCGATAATAGGGTCGGATGTCCTCGACAAAGCCTGTCACTGTGATATTCGGGTGCCGGCCGAGTCGTTGGATTTCAGCTGGAGGAGAAGATCCGACAACGTAGAATTGGGCTTCCGGTTCTTCCCGGAGTATCTCAGGGAAGATCTGCTCGACGAAGAAATGCACCGCATCGATATTGGGCGCATGCCTGAAAGCACCGACAAACACTATCGTCCCGGGAACGCTTCCTTCCGGATCGTAATCGAAGAACCGGGTGTCGACCCCGGTGTGGATGACCCTGAGCTTTTCATTACGAACGTAGCCTTCGAGGTAATCCTTGTCGGCGTCAGTGACACATACCACGCGATCCATTCTTTTGCACACTTCGACTTCGCGGTAGAGCGTCTGCAGAGTGTTGTAATAGAGGCGGGTCTTTCTCAGCAGGCCCGATGCCACACCAATCAACGTCTGGTGGGCAGCGTAATTGACCTCAATCTCGGTCATCACCTTCGGAATGTTCCCTACCGAGTCGGCGTACAACCCCATCTGCGGCCATTCAAAGTGTGCCAGGTCAAAGTCCTGCTCGAGCAGGACCTGCTCGAGTCTCTTTCGAAAGGCACGGCAGTTGAACTCTTCGAATGGTTCGTAGGGAAAGAAGGAAACGGGATCAAAGCGGCGGCGAAGGACCGATTCTACACGGTTGGCGTATTTCTCGGCCTGGCCAAGGAAAGCTCTGTCACTCTCGTCTTCGACGAACGTCACGAGGGTGATCTCGCAATGGCGGGACGTTCTTTTCAGTAACTGAAACACTCTTCCTGCGCCACCGTGAGTCCCGAGGTGTGGTAGATATGCGCTGAGAATAAGGATTCGGGCAGGAGCATTCGCCCGCCGACTTCTTGAGGCACGTTCCGCATCGAAATGATTCAAGTAGGAGACCGGACGATGCGTCCACTCCCACAGTTGCCGGTCGTTAACCTTCCTCCGGGGTTCAAGGAAGCGCAACCACAAGACGCGGGGTAACTTTCCAAGGGCAGAAAAGTAGTCCGAGATCGAAAGCCACTTTGAGATGTTGGACGGAAACAAAAGGAAGTGGGTTACAAGGGTTCGAAGTTGAAAGTTTTTCCACAGGTACCAGAGTCTGCGCCTTTCGATCAGCGACTCCAGGTGACGGGGTTCGAATCGAACTGAGCTGCTGGAACGGTGTTTATGCAAAACCTTGCTCTCAGCGGCAAACAGGACTTTCCAACCGCGCCGCCAGGCGCGGTAACTTAGATCTGTGTCTTCAAGATAACAGGGAGAAAAGAGCCCGCAAAAACCACCCAGTTCAAGAAAAAGATCGCGGCGAAACGCAGAGGAACCTCCTCCCGCCCACAGGACGGGTAGCACCTTTCTAATCGAGTGATACTGTTGGACATGCTCATGCGAGAGGTGCAGATAGCCGCGTTCAAACCGCCCCCTGGTATTTCCAGTCTCCTCCCTTCGTTTGCCATCAGGGAAAAAGACCTGGCTCGCCACCGCAAAGACACTTGGATCAGAAAGACCTTCGAGAAGAGGGCGCAGAAAGTCCTCGGAAACGATCATGTCGTTGTTCAACAACACGACGACGTCGTGCCGGGCAGCCTGAACACCTTCGTTGTTGCCTTCTCCAAATCCCAGATTCTGTTCCAGGGGGAGGATGTCCACCTGAGGATAGTTCGAGCGCAGCCATTCAACACTCCCATCGGTACTACCGTTATCGACCACCAGGATCTGATGGGGGTTGCCGTCAAATTCAACGGCTTTCAGAATCTTCGGAATACTTTCCGCAAGAAGTGGTTTCCCATTCCAGTTAAGGACGATTATCGAACAGAGTCCGGAAAGAGGCGCCGAGTTCATTTCTCTCGCCCTCTTCAGCCGAGACCGAATCATCCAGGCCAGATCGCAGAGGGTAAAGATCAGCAGCAGAAGAACCTGGAGTGGCAGCAATAAGATGAGGAACCCGACTCTTGCGATCAGCATACTTCGACCGAGAATATCATCAGACTGAGAGTCCGCTGGTCAATTCCACCTTCAGGAATGAATGAATCAGTTGCTAGTATCTCCACTTTGAACAGATGTGGGCGGTCTCGCTCTCCAGGGATGAGGTAGAAAGGCTCGAAGTGTTCCCCTGAGTGAGTGTCGTGCTCTCCAACGAGGATCCCGTCAACTGTGACGCTTACGTGGTTCTTGTACTGGCTGAAACCCGAGATCCGCACGTACCGGCACTCCGTTCTGGATTCCAGGTAGCAGGTAGCCTGTTTTTCCATCCACCGAAACCCTCTCTTGTCACGCTCGTGCCAGTGCCACCCCTTTCCAAGTTGATGTCCATATGAGGCCCGGTCAAAGTCTATACAGGACTCGAAAGCGTGAACCGGGTTCTCAGACGGTTGGTTCCGTTCATAGAACCAGTTCTTGTTCAACTTTAGTTGCATCCTTTCGCGGGCGGATTCGTGGACGAGAATCATCCAGAACTCGGCATGAGGGTACCACCCGAGGCCGAGCAGCGAGAGGAGGCCTCGTATGAGGTGGAGACGAAGGTACTCCCCACGGTCAAGGCAGCAGGGAAGCTCATGCAGGGGAGTGAGTCCCATTGACCGGATGGCAGAGCGAAGAAATCCCGGTTTCAAGAGCTTGATCTCTGCGAAACTCGAGTGTTCACGCAGGAATGAAGGATTTCTCCAACGGATATACCGGTCGGCGAGTTGGGTGGGCAGATATTGTGGGAACCGGAGTTGGCTGTGAGCGTCGTATGGGTACCAGAAGTTCGGAGTCGTCAGGAGGATCATTCCGAGGGGTGAGAGAATTCGTTTGAGTTCGCTCAAGAACCTAAGTTGATGCGGCTTGCCGCCGACAAGATGTTCGATCACATCAAACGCGAAAACAACATCGAATGCACCATCAGAGAAAGGGAGTACCGCACCATCGCAGTTCACAAAGTCGCGGTGAGGTGTCGGATCTCCGAATTGGAGGACCGACCAGTTGTAGTCGGCCCCAACATACCGAGTTACAGAATCGCCGATCAGTTCGCCCAGACCCCCGGTACCGCAGCCCAGGTCCAGGACTCTTCCGCCCTTGTAGCCGATCAGGGCCAGATCCTGAAAGCGGCTGATCAGTTCCTGGTTCCTGGCCTGGCTGTTCTGCCAGTACTGGACCCACTCCTCAACTGCTGTTTCCGCATCGCCTCCAAAGATCCCTTTTGCGACCTCTTCGAGCGATCTTCCTCTTTCGGCTGTCATGACACGATCTCGATCGATTGGCTCTGCCTCTCAATATCGTCATGAACTGTGACGGGAACTTCCGGCAACCTCACTGCTTTGTGTTCGTCATCACACCTTGTGTGTTCTAGCTCACACCGAATTAGTGTTAAGAATTGTAACTTTAGGTAGTTTACTGGCATCACTGCATGAGACATAAGGTGCTTTAATAGCGTCTATGTTTGAGAGACGCCGGTGCGCCGGTCATCGAGGTTAGCATAATGGATCGGTGCAGTCGCAGAAACGTTGATATTAGGAAAGTTTTCATGAGATCTGTTCTTCTCGTCTTCATTGCAGTGTTATTGACTCTGTCTTCAGTTTCCGGGTTGTCAATCCGGGAAGCGAACCTGTCGGAGATGGTGGCTTCAGCCAACCGTGTGTTCTACGGACAATGTTTGTCGGCAGAGACCCGTACAGAACCCGCGACCGGGCTTCAAGTCAAGTTCTACCGGTTCCAGGTTCTCGACGGTTTAAAGGGTGTCGGACCCGGTGAAACAGTGGTCGTAAGACAGTTGTCTGGAGCGGTCGGCGGCCCAGTAAGCGTTCCCGGCATGGTTCAGTACCAAAAGGGTCAGAGGGTTCTTCTTTTTCTGCACAAGGATTCGCGTCTGG
>JAUWTT010000227.1 GCA_030614585.1 Acidobacteriota bacterium | reverse complement strand
CCTTCCCTGGCGTTACATAGGGGTCCTCGCTTTCCACAAAACGGCGCGCGGTTTCCCTCCATTCGCCACCCGCATTCTTAACGACAGGCCATCGCATTCCCGGCACCCGGGCATACACATCGTACGGCGCAATGTCCTTGTGCTTCTTCACAGTCAGCTTCCTATACTCTTCAAACATTGTCCGATCGACGTTGAACTTCTTGAAGACTTCCCATTTCCAGGCCTCAACTTCATTGCCGTTATCGTCGTAAACAGACAGAAGGAACTTTCCATCCCGGCCGGTTAGACCTTTGAATCCCTTTTCGTACATGCGTCGAGCGACCGCCAGCATTTGCCACACATCGTCACGGGCGTGACCCGGTGGATCTACCAGTTTGAACCACTGTTGAGTCCGGCGTTCACTGTTGCCAAAAATTCCGTTCTTCTCGACCCAGGTAGCAGAAGGAAGAACAACGGAGGCGACCTCCGTCGTGACCGTTGGGTAGATGTCCGAAACCACCACGAATCTGTCCCTGATGTTGGCCAGGTTTGCATGCAGGTTGGGAATCGATTGAGCAGGATTCGTAACTTGGACCCACATTCCAGTCAATTCACCTTCAACCAGTGCCTTGAACATGGCCATGGTATGGAATCCAGGCTTCGGATTCAGGGCTCCAGGCTTGCAGCCCCATACCTCTTCTACTTCCGCTCTATCCTCGTCTGACGCATTAACACGGCCACCAGGTAACGCGTGGGCCAGGGTCCCAACCTCTCGACAGGTTCCGCAGGCACTCGGTTGTCCTGTCAGTGAAAATGGAGTACTCCCGGGCTTACCAATCTTTCCGGCAAGGAGATGAGCGTTGTACACAAGGTTATTGATCCAAGTACCTCTGGTGTGCTGGTTCATACCCATGCACCAGACCGAGACAATCTTCTTCTCCGGGTCACCAAATAGATTGCCAAGCAGATCCAGTTGCTCTACGGGAACTCCGGAAAGGGTTGCCACCTTGTCGGGTGAATAGTCCTCGAGAAAAGCCCGGTACTGCTCAAAGGTCAGATCCTTACCGTCATTGGACTTGAAGCGCGTATGCTTATCAACGAACTGCTTGTCGTAGGTGCCGTTTTTGATAAGTTGATAACAGATACAATTCGCAATGGCCAAATCAGTGTGAGGGATGAATTCGAGGTAATGGTCAGCCGCCTGACTGGACCGAGTCCGCCTCGTCGCCAAGTCCAGGTAAAGGACTTCCTCACCCTTACCTTTCCGATCAATCAGCCTTGAGAACAGGATCGGATGCATCTCCGCCCAATTATTTCCCCAGGTGATGGCGACATCACAAACATCGAGGTCGTCATAACAGCCCGACGGCTCATCGACCCCGAAAGTGGTAATGAAGCCAACCACGGCACTCGCCATGCAAAGCCGCGCATTCGGGTCAAGGTGGTTGTTGCTGAGCCCCCCCTTCAAGAACTTCATCGCTGTGTAACCCTCAATGATGGTCCATTGCCCAGAACCATAGATTGAGAAGCGAGAGGGATCCTCAATGATTCTATCGGCGATCAGGTCGATCACTTCATCCCAAGTGGACTTTACGAGGGCTCCATTCCGACGGATCATCGGGGTCGTCAGGCGGTCCTTGCCATACAAAGCAGCACCAAGGTAATAGCCCTTTGCACAGAGAAGACCTCGATTAACTGGGCTTTTCTTGTCGCCCTGAACCGCAACAACCCTTCCATCTCGGACGCCTGCAAGCACCCCACAGCCGGTACCACAGAAGCGGCAAGGCGCTTTGTGCCAGGTGAGGCCGTCGGGCAGCATCAAAGTCGTTGCCATCGCCGGAACCGTCTTGCCCAAAGCAGCCAACGCGGCGAGTTCGGCAGATCTCAATATGAATGTCCTTCGATTCACTGGTCTCATTCCTCTTCTTCGTTTAAGTCTTCATAGTTATGGTAAACGAGACTCAATCCGAGAACTCCGGGAATCCTCTCAATCGACTCCCAGACCTCCCGGTCACTCACACGGCTAGTCGTCTCTGTGATGGCAATAATCTCAGAGTCGAGAATCCGTGAGACCCTGGCCCGCTTTAATTCGTTGATTCGGCTGGCTACTTTGGAAGTCATCGACTCCGCCGTATGAACCAACAGACTGGAAACCGGCATCATCACCACCACTCTCTGAAACTCAAGTCGAAGAAAGTATGCCACGTGAAACCCGAAAACAGAATGGGCTCAGGGATCACGCTCTGCCATCAAGCCAGCGCTTTCTCAGCTTCCTCTTCCTTTGCGTTCTTCGCGTCTTGGTGTGAACCTATTGATTTCATGCCGGGATGCGTATGGTCTCTCCCAGCCTCTTTTCGGTACAATCCTCTTGCCAATGTGCAAGGCTGGGATGAGATACGGCCATTCGTGGTCTTTGCAGGATCTAGTGAATGTTCTTCTTCATCGTCTTCTCGATCTGGGCGTACGCGCTCTCACACATTTTCCTCCGTACCCAGGGACTCCTTAAGCTAAAAGGGGTCGTTCGGATACTGTTTGGAGCTTTCTTCCTCATCGCCGGGTTCGCTTACGTTCCGGCAAGGATGATGCTCGCAGCCAACCCGGATGGGGAGTTGGCCGGACTCCTGACTGCGGCAAGCGCCCTCGTGATCGGCTACGCAGCGGTCCTGTGGACGCTCGTTCTTGTGTTCGACATCGGAGTAGTGGCAGCATGGATCACGACTCGAAGACGTATCAGGCAGTTGTCAGGTCGGACCTGCCGAGCGATCGCGGCCACACTCTGGGCCTCGGCAGGAGTCCTGAGTGTCCTCGGGTTTATCGGCGCGAACTCCACACCCTCGGTGACCCGGCTCTATCTCACGGTTCCCAACGCGGAGGCGAGTCGCTTCGTAGTGATCTCGGATGTTCATCTGGGTGCTGCCTCCTTGCAAGGCCAGTGGACTCGTACCCTCAAGGCTGCCTCAGAGTTGAAGCCGGATGCGATTCTGATCCCGGGAGACCTGATCGATGACCATAGCAGGCGCACCTGGTCACAGATAGCACTGGTTCGCGAATTCTTTCCCATGGAACCTGTGTACATCACAACGGGCAATCATGAGTTCTACGCCGGAACCCGGGAATTCTTGAAACTCTGTGAGAAGCTGCAGTTCCGACTACTGAGGCAAGAGGCAACGGCTCTTTCGGCCGGAATCACTGTTGCTGGGATTGACGACGTCCATTTCATGTCCGCAAACAAGGCGGTAGAAGAGATCAAACCCAAGATGGAAGGTGCTGCAATTCTTTTGACCCATCGTCCGGCATCGGCGCACCAGCTGAGTGATCGGCCAATGACTCTGGTGCTGGCTGGGCACACGCACGGAGGTCAGACACTTCCAATGGTTTTCCTGGTGGCACTGGGAAACGGTGGTTTCCGCTCAGGCCTCTACACGGTCGGCGATGCGCACCTCTACGTATCGAGAGGAACCGGGGTTTGGGGGCCGCTGATGCGAATTCTTGCTCCGCCGGAACTGGTGTTGATAGAGGTCCAACCGGGAAGACAGTTTGACATCGGTTATACTCGCCGGCCCGGATAATTCAAACCGCTCGGGACACCAAAGGTAGACGCTTTGTTCTTGGTGACCTTGGTGCCTTGGTGGTGAATCCGGAGTTGTCCCGGTCAGTCGATGATCGAGAGACTTATGCTCGAAGGCGCATTACTGGAGCGACTGATGCGCTGTGTCGCTTTCTGAAAATCCTCCGGTTTAGCCCAAGGGATGTCGAGGAACTGCTGAGGGTTTCGGTCCACGAGAGGAAACCAGGAACTCTGAATCTGCACCATGATCTTGTGGCCCTTACGAAACGCGTGACAGACGTCCGGCATGTCGAATTCGATCTTGGTGAACTCAACAGGCACCATCGGTTCGGGATTCTCGAAACTATTTCGAAACTTCGCTCTAAAGGGTTCTCCCCTGACGAGCTGCTGATAGCCCCCCATCCTGACTTCGCCGGGATTAGGCTTGGGATCAGGATAGTCCGGTGGGTAAACATCGATCAACTTAACGACGAAATCGGCGTCGGTACCTGTTGTTGAAACCCACAGGGATACAGAAACGGGCCCCGCGGTAATCACGTCCTGGCGGAGCGGTTCCGTTTCATATACCAGGACGTCTGGCCGCGTCGATGCAAACCGCTGATCAGCGACCATGTATTCACGAGACATTCCCAGAGCTGTGTACCCTACAAACGGTACCGGCTTGTTCGGATCACTTACATATTCATCGAAGGCAGTGGTCTCAGCGGAGAGCTCGCCTGTGAGTTGGCCACGCTCCCTTAAGTAGTAATCTGCAGCTTTCGCCGACGCAGGAGGCCAGGAGTCGAATTGGCGCCACCGGTTGGTACCGGTTTCAAAAACCCAAGCTTTCGGAAAGCTGCCGTGGTCCTTGCCATTCAGGTGAAAGTCAAAGAAGGGAAACTCGATGCGACCCTGATAAAACTCTGAGGTGTCCGCGCTAAACTGCACCGCGCCGAGGTGGTCACCCTTTCCCCCTGCCCAGCCACCGTGCACCCAAGGCCCCATCACAAGTTGATTGGAAGTGCCGGGATTCTTCTCCTCAACAGAATCGAAAATCGCCAGCGGACCTCGTAAATCCTCAGCGTCAAACCAGCCACCAACGGTCATCACAGCCGGAGGAACATTGTTAAGGTGGGGCCGAATGTTCCGGCTCTTCCAAAAGTCGTCATACGTTGTGTGGTTGAGGAGATCAATCCAGTACGGGTTCTCACCTTTGAAGTAATGCTTGTCGGCATTCTCGAGCGGTCCAAGCTGCAGGTAGAACTCGTAACCATCTGGAGTGCCGAAGTCGAAAGAGCCTGCACCTCTCTTCGGCTGTGCAGGCTCGGCGCCTCTCTGTTTGAAGGAAGTGAAGAAACCGAAGTTCGCAGCAAGAAAGAACGCCCCATTGTGGTAGCAGTCATCTCCCATGAAGAGGTCCGAAACAGGTGCCTGTGGAGAAACCGCCTTAAGCGCCGGATGTGCATCGATCATCCCTGCAGCTGCGTAAAACCCTGAGTATGAAATACCCCAGATGCCAACATTCCCACTGTTGTTCGAGATGTTCTTTACAAGCCAGTCGATCGTGTCCCAGGTATCCGTGCTCTCGTCAACATCTGCCGACGATACCTTGTTGGGGCGGTGAGGTGTCATTTCGATGAACTCGCCTTCCGACATGAATCGACCCCTGACGTCCTGGTACACAAAGATGAAACCAGCTCTCGCGAACTTCTCTGATGGGCCCAGGGAATTGCGATAGCGATCAACACCGTATGGGGCTACATCATAGGGCGTTCGCGTCAGCATGATCGCGTAGGACCGACTCGTGTCCTTGGGAACATAAACGGATGTGAACAGCTTTACTCCGTCTCTCGCCGGGATCTCGTACTCGAACTTCGTGTAACTCGCTCGAATGTATTTCTTGAGTTCGTCACGGTCATTTTGACCATAAACGTGAAATGAGCTGGTTGATCCGATCAATAACAGAAGTGTGAGAAGAACTTTTTTCATAGCGTTTGACCTGAGAGCTTGAATCTTTGAACCATGTCTATCCTATAATCTTCCTTTCGATATTTTGAAGCTGCAGCGTGGCCCTGTCCACCAAGGGTCCACGCTTACGGCAAGACGATCCCGGAGGCCTTCACAAAGATTCGGGGACTAGTCAATCGGGGGAAAGGAGCTCAACCACTCTGAATGGAGTGAGTCGAGAAGAGGGTCAACCCTCCTCCTGGGATTCGATCGTAAATGACTCGTCTAGCTCCAGGTGCTTCCCTGATAATTGATCCGCAACCTCAATTCGAATTACATAGTCACCGGGTGGCAGACCAGTAACATTCAGTTCCTTGACCAAAACGACTCGTTGGCCGGAAAAGAACTGAATCGACTCACCTCCAGTATCAGCAGTTTCTCTTAAGACCTCACCCTTCTTCAGAAGCCTATAGGCAACTTTGAGTGAAGGACTCATCGTACTTTGGTCAAGGGAAGTATTGTAAACCTGGTAGTAGAGTCGAAGCGGCTGCCCCTGTGCAAAGGATCGGGTTATGTTAGGAGTCACTTTGACATCCCCAATCACGAACATCTCTTCCTGATCGGGAATTGTGTCCAGCACCCGGATCGACTGTGCGAAGATCACAGAGCTCGCCTCGAGCTCCTCATTCTTGTAGGTTGGTGGGACAATTGCCTTTCTTAGTACACCAATCTGCCCCGTGTTAAGGTCCTTCACAACCAGATCCAGCTTGTAGCGCTGCTTCCTATCCAGGAAGAGCAGTTTCTGGTAAACAGACTTGCGGCTGAGGCCGGTTGAAAGTTCATCTGCCGGGAACGCCATTACCAGATCGTCTTCAAACTCGTTGACAAACCTTCTCCCGATACTGGTGACAATTCCATAGACAGCGACCTTTGCCACTTGCCGGTCGCCTTCTCTCCGAAAGGTCAGGTCCTTGTTGCTTAACTGAACGGTGACGGGAACTATCATTTGCTGATCATTCAACCGGAAATAGTCCTCATGGACCTCAATCGGAAGCGTCGTGAATTCAATGTTCACATCAACCATCTCTTTGAGGTCTGTGTACTTAATATCCGTGGGGGCCTGCACCATCGAGTAGATCTCGTACCGATCAAACGGGTTATCTCGAGCGGTGGTCAGCATGCCGGGATAGCTATCCCGGGTCCCCGGG
>JAUWTT010000363.1 GCA_030614585.1 Acidobacteriota bacterium | reverse complement strand
CAGGGTTACTTACTCACGAATGCTCAAACCGAAGAAGCTGAAGTTCGAAGTTCGAAGCTCGAAGTTCGAAACAAATCTTAACCTCGAATATCTAAGGCTTAAAACAGGGTTCTTCCTGTAAGTGATTGAAAATTATCTACTTCGGGTTGTTTAGACCTTAGACCTTCGAATTTCGAGCTTGTTTCGAGTTTCGGATTTCGAGCTTCGAGCCTGGTTGTTGCGGTTTCCGTTGAGCAACAGCCCCTGACACCCTGCCAGACGGAGTCCCCATTTGACCGCACCCAACATGCTGCCGGGACTGGCAGTCGCTTGCCCCGCGATATCAAAGGCAGTTCCATGATCGGGAGAGCACCGGACGATCGGTAGCCCGAGCGTGACATTGACGGCACTATCGAAAGCGACCATCTTTAGCGGGATCAAGCCTTGGTCGTGGAAAAGCGCAACGACCCCGTGGAACTCCCCCTGAACCGCTCTCCGGAAAAGCGAATCCGCGGGCAAGGGGCCAAAGAAGGCTTTCCGTTCCAAAACCTGGTTCAGCTTCTGAACTGCGGGCTCGATCAGTAACTCTTCTTCTGTTCCGAACAGGCCTCCCTCAGAGGCATGCGGGTTTAAGCCGCAAACCGCAATCCGCGGTTCATCGCTGCTCAATTGCTGAAGAGCGACTCTGAAGAGTTGGCATTTATGCACCAGGGTTTCGGTGCTCAGAACTTCAGATACCTGACGGAGCGGGATATGCGTCGTTGCCAGCATGACCTTCAACTTGTCTGAAAAAAAAGACATGGTCGGATTATCGCAGTCGAAGAAGGATGCAACATACTCCGTCTGGCCCGGAAATCCGAACCCGGCAGCATGGAGAGCCACCTTGTTAACAGGGGCTGTGACGAGAAGCCGAATGCGTTCTCTTCGGCAGAATAAAATTGCCTTCTTCAGTGACTCGAGCGCAATGCTTCCTGCCCCACGGTCCAAGGTCCCCCAGCGAGGAGGATACGGGTATTCACCGACTGAGATGAGTCTCACCTGTCGCCAGTCGAAACTGAGACCGAGGTCCCGATAGAGCGCCTTGAGGTAGTCTCCGGGGCCAAAGACTACTGGATTCACAAAAGACAAATCCAAGATGTCCAAAGACTTAAGCAGAACCTCAGGACCAATTCCGTTGGGGTCTCCAGATGAGAATACGGTGGCAGGTGTTCGAAGGGAAGAATCGTCTTTAGTTGTCTCGTTCACCCGGGAAGAATCCGATTTCACCATCGCTGTCCTTAGCCTCAAACTCCTTGTACATGTACTTAATGGACCGCTTAGGGATTAACAGATTGGGTTCGGTCTCCCGATTCACTTTGATGCAGCGTTTGTCATACCACTCAATGACACCGTGGAGGGCTTCGCCGTCGATGAGGCAAATAACCATTGGTGTTTTGTTGGCCATCTGCTTGAGGTAGTAATACTCCTCGGCACTCGTCTGTTCAGGAGGCACCCTCTTCCGCTGGGTTCTGGCGTATTTCGACTGCTCCTGATCTCTCAAGTCTGTAAGTGACGGACGAATTAGCTTGCGATTAGCCATTAAGAACCTCTTTGTAACAGAAGACTACCGAAATTCAGCCTTGGGGACACCCCTTTTAGTAGAAGTATGGTAGCACCTAAGACTTAGCTTTTACAAGGCAAAAAAGGTTAGAATGTAGTTACTTGAGTATGCGAAATCACTGGCCAGTCCTGCTTCTGCTTCTTGTTGTCACGGGAGTACTTGCACAAGAGAGAAGGCCCGGGAACAAACCTGTTCTTGTGCGCGATTATGAACTCGATAAGCAGAAGGAAGAGGAAGAGGTAAGGGAATACAGTCCCCCAAAAGCCAAAGAGAATGTGGAGGTGGGGGATTTCTACCAGAAGAAGAGCAACTACAAGGCTGCGGAAGAGCGTTACCGCATCGCTATCGACTACAACACTAAATGGGAAGAATCCTACGAGAAGCTGATCAAGGTCTTGGAAAAGCAGGGCAAATACGAGGAAGCAGTCGAGATCTGTGACCTGTTCCTTGAGATCAACCCAGCTTCCAAGGAAGTGGAGGGGTTTCGGAAGAAACGTCAGAAACTCCTGGGGGAGAAATAGCGTCCGACTGGCCCTCACCTCTGGCTGAATCCGGCCGAACCCTCAGTTACTGCAATTCCGACAAGATTCACCGTCGCCTTGATCAAGGGCCGCAAAGTTAAGGCAGCACTTGAGCCGTCCACACATACCCGAAAGGCGGTTAAGGTTCATTCCCAGGCCCTGTTCCTTGACGGTGCGAACGCTTACAGAACCAAGTTCCTTCAAGAAGAGTTTCGAGCAGTTCTCGCCCTGGCTACAACAGCCAAGGCCACCAACCAGTTTCGCTTCGTCCCGGGCACCGATCTGCCTCATCTCAATCCTGGTTCTGAGTTCCCGGGCCAGATCCTTGACCAATGCCCTGAAATCGACGCGATGATCTGCGGTGAAGTAGAAGATAACTCTGCTGCCATCGAGGATGTACTCCACCTTGCCAAGCTTCATCGGAAGGTCGCGAGCCTTGATCCGCTTCTTGCACAAGTTGTGAGCGTAGTCTTCTCGCTCTTTCTTCTTCTCGTTGAGATACCGGTCCTGTTCCGTAGCTCTACGAAGTGCTTTATGATACTTCTGGTCGGCAAGATTGTCTGCCTTTCGACCATTCATAACGATACCCATCTCCACTCCTCGATCTGTCGCAACGATGCATCGATCCCCAACGCGTAAATCAAGGTCATTGGAAAGAAACTCGTCCCTATGTTTGTCGCGAGCCAGCTTAACCGTTACTATCTCCAGCATCTTCTCAAAAAGCCTGTCGGAATCTGTGAATCACAAATCTCGCTCTCCCGTTCAACGGGCACCTGATCTAAGTATACTTCATTAAAAACAGGGTCAGTTCCTTTTCAACCATAGAGTCTCAAAACACATCCGAGGGTTAACGTTTCGCCTGATGTCCTGCTGAGCCTCGGCAACTCGCGCTATCAATTCACGGAGTTCTTCCAGGGTCAGCCCGTCGGAGATTCTGCGCAACCTGCCTATTTGATCCTCATTGACGACTCGCTTGGAGGTGTCCACCTGAAGGTAGTACACATCGTGGCAAAGGGTGAGCAAGGAATCGAGGAAGCTAAGGCCACCGATCTTCTTTCTCAACTTGGAGCGAAGCGGGTCCTTCTCGCACCGCTCAAAGATCGTCTGGAATCTCGGGTTGGTGACCCATGCTTCAAGTAGTGCGAGCATTTCGTCACGTTCCTTCAGGATTGTTTCAAGATCCAGTGCGAGCGCCTTGCCGATGCTACCGTTCGAGAAACACGCCCGAAGCTGACAATTCTCCAAGCTCGTTTTGTCGCCCAAGTATTGGATTATCTCGGCCCGGCTGAGGGGAAGGAAGACAAAGTTCTGGCATCGGGACCGGATGGTCGGAAGGAGTTGTTGAGGAAACGCTGTCACGAGGAGAATCGATGTAGTCGCCGGCGGCTCCTCCAGTGTCTTGAGAAGTGAATTGGCCGCCTCTGGCGTCATCTTCTCGGCTTCATCAATCACAAAGAACCTGTGCTGACTTTCGAAAGGTCTGTAGTGAGCTTCAGTGTCGAGTAGACGTATCGTGTCGATTCCGATCGAAAATGGAGGCTTTCGTCGTCGCTTCTCCTTAGCCGGATCCAGGAGACCGGGGCGGACCAACACAATGTCGGGATGATCCTGAATGATACTCGAAAGAGCCACATTCTCATCGCGGCTTGCTGGAGCAACCACGGTCTGAAGGGCTTTTTGACAGGATCTACAGGTTCCACAAACATCTGAGCCACCCGACTCTTTACAGTTCGCCCGGGCGGCCAAAAGGAGAGCAAGGGTTCTCTTCCCTACTCCATCCGGCCCAGAGAACAGAGTTGAGGGTGGCAGTTTTCCCCGAGTGAACAAGTGAACGAGCCTCGTATTCCCAACGAAATCAGCAATCTTCAATGACCGATCCCCAGTTCCTTCGCAACGATAGCCCACGTCCTTACGAACACTTCCTCGGGAGTCCCCGAAGCTTCAACAACCTGGATTCTCTCGGGGGCATTGCGGGCCAGCAAGAGGTAGCCCTCTCGAACTCGCCTGTGGAAGTCTAGACTTTCCTCTTCAAAACGTCCTTGAGCTTCATTCTGATTGATCCGATTGCGCGCTCGCGCTCGACTGAGGCCGGTCGGAACATCGACATCGAAGACAATCGTGAGGTCCGGGGTGATCAAACCCAGCTGCTGCGCGAGTCCGTCAATGAACTTGAGTCCAACACTGCGGGCATGGCCCTGATAGGCAAGTGTGGCATCGTGATAACGGTCGCTCAGCACCACACGATCTCTGGCTAAAGCCGGCTCGACAACTTCCTTCAGGTGCTGAAAGCGGTCGGCCAGATACAACAACAGTTCAGCAACAGGTTCACGCTCGGCACCTTCCGCTCGGAGAAGTACCTCCCTGACTTCAGTCCCAAACTTGGTGCCTCCCGGTTCCAGGGTGGTAAGAGAAGGGATTCCCCTTCGAACGAGTTCGTCTTCGATCATACTGAGTTGAAGAGTCTTGCCCGACCCTTCAATGCCTTCGAAAGTGATGAACTTCCCTTTTTTCAAGGTCCCTACCCCTCAGGGTCTGTTGCGAAAACCGCAACAGACCAAACTCGAAATCCGAAACTCGAAACAAGCCGGAAGTCACCAGGTCTAAGATCAAAACAGCTTGAAGCACTTGCTTCCCAACACGTTATTAGCAAAAGCCTGTTTAAGGCCTTTGCTATTCGAGCTTGATGTTTGTTTCGAACTTCGGGCTTCGAATTCGGCAATACTACCACAGCCCTAAATATCCCAGGAGTAGTGAGAATCCGAGCCGGGGGTTCGTTATACTGGAGGTGTGCAGAGCATTGGAAACAACCTGAAAAGTGTTGAGGAAACCATTAGACGGACTGCCCTTTCGTGTGGTCGCGACCCCGCTTCAGTAAAGCTTCTGGCTGTATCGAAGACCTTTCCGGCAGAAATTATCGAACAAGCATTT
>JAUWTT010000086.1 GCA_030614585.1 Acidobacteriota bacterium | reverse complement strand
GCAGGCAAGCCCGGTTCCGTCTCCTTCTCTTTAACAAGCTAACCAGAAGTCTGGCACATCAAGCGTGTGTCCAAGTCAATCAGAGAAGGGCCTGCTCAGAGCTCCCGGCTCCTGGGAATCCTTTTCTTTTATTCTAGGCTTTGTCGCGAGTGGCTGCAAGCTGATAAACCTTCTCCGTGAGGCTACTATTCGTGGGAACCACCAAGGACACAAAGGAAATAAGGGGTTTACTATGAATAGCTTCGGGAGAGTCAGCAGCGCTGAATGTTGTCCGAGCCCTGAAAGGACCGCTGAGTTCCCCTCACATATTCTCGAAGGAAAGAGATTCGGCGAGTCTCGGGTCCCGTGTCGGGATGAGGGCGGGCCCCACCATCAGCCTTATCAGCGCAGCTGAAAAGAGTCCGCTAACTCCCAGCAGCGTGAGCAGGTCCAACAAGTGAGGATGGAAGCCTTCAGAATGAACGGGCATCACCAACCAGTAGAGATCAAGGTAGTGCATCAGGAGAAGCCAAATGGTTACCCCCCATAGGACCTGCTTGTTTCGTTTGGTGGTTCTGGAAAGCAAGACGAAAAACGGGATGACGAAGTGTCCCAGAGCCAGAAGTATGGTGACGAATTCCCAGCCGTGCCTGAGCCGGTGAGCGTACCAGATTGTCTCCTCAGGGATGTTTGCGTACCAGATCAGCATGAATTGCGAGAAGGCGATGTACGCCCAGAAAACTACGAAACCGAACATGAGCTTCCCGAGGTCGTGCAGGTGCTCCGAGTTGACCATGTTAGTCAGGAGATTACCATGCTGGAGGATCAGAACCAGTAGGATTATCAGAGCCAGACTGGCCATGAAACTCCCTCCGAAGATATAGACCCCGAAGACAGTCGAATACCAGTGGGGATCAAGGGACATGATCCAGTCGAAAGAGAAGAAGGTCAAAGAGACGGCAAACCAGGCAATCGCTGGGGCGCTGGCCGTTTGAAGGGTTCTAGTGATCCGGGATCCGCCCTGTTCGTCCTGTGCCAGTGACCGTTTTCGAAACCAATAGCCGATCGCAGCCCAGCTGAGCAGGAACACGGCCGTCCGCAAGTAAAAGAAACCAGGGTTCAAGTAAGCTTGTTTTCCCTGGAGGAGCGGATCGTGAGCGACCTTACTGGCATCTGACCAGGAGAACAGTTGTTCAAACCCGATCAATACCGGAATGGAGAGAAGCAGAAGAAAAGGGATTGTCCCCATGACGTGTTCGGCTGTCCGCCTGACAGCGACACTCCATCCCGCGCGAGTCACAAACTGAATCAGAACAAAGGCCAGTGCTCCAACGGCCACCGTGAGAACGAATAGATAAGACACCAGGTACGAGAAGTAGAACTGCTGGGTATTCGAAATGCCTACCAGAATCGCCGCGGCCAGGGCCAGAATCCCTCCTCCTCCACATATCCACTGGAGTCGAAGGAGTCCGTGCTTCTGTGGAACGAAAATCTCGTCCGTCGGCAACGAAATCTGTTTTTGAACTGTCACGTTTGACTATTCTCCTTGTCTCGAATACTGCTTTGCGCTACCTGGGGTTGCGCTTCTCTTTTCTCTTGGATCAGGCCGTGATTGACTCCACATTCGCTGCGCCGGTGCTCCAGAGCAGCTTCTCGGTCTTCTCTCTTTTAAACTTGGGATCTTGCGCCTCGATTGAAAGGAAGAACTTGTCGTCACTCATCCGTTCGAAGCGTTTGGAATTGAACAGAGGGTGGTAATGCTCGGGAAGTCTGGAAAAGAGCAGAAATCCGAGCAGGGCTCCCAATCCGCCTCCAAGAACACCGCACTCAAACATGATGGGCACGAAGGCCGGCCAACTGAACAATGGCTTTCCAGCAATCACGAGCGGGTATGCGATCGAGCTGACCCACCATTGAAGGAGCATCCCAGCTACGGCTCCGGACAGTCCCATGACCAGTACCAGCCACGGTACTCTGGATTTTCGTAATCCCATGATCCGTTCGAGCCCATGTACCGGAAAGGGGCTATGTGCGTCCCAGCGCGTGTAGTTTGCTTCCCGTACCATGTGTGAAGCTCGCAGCAGTTGTTCCGGGTCGTCAAACTCTGCCAGGAGGCCATACACTTCCTTCCCGGAATCGTCGGTCTTTGCAGGCACATTTTCCTCGGAGACGACAGCAGGTTGTACCGCTGTGACATCCACATGAACACGGGCCTCGGGAAGTACGCCTTTCAGCTCAGCCATCGCGACCATTGGAAAGTACCGAACGAATAAACAGAACAGAGTGAAAAAGAGGCCGAAGCTGCCGATGAGCGTTGAGATATCCCACAGGGTTGGTGAGAAATAGCCCCAGCTGGATGGCAGGAAATCGGCGTGTAGCGAAGTCACAACAATCACGAATCGCTCGAACCACATGCCGATGTTCACCACGATCGAAATCGCAAAGAGAATTGGAATGCTGGTGCGTGCCCGTTTGAACCAGAACACTTGCGGTGAAAGAAGGTTGCAGCTCAACATGATCCAGTACGCCCAGGCATAGGATCCGAAAGCGCGATTGATGAAGGCAAACTGTTCGTAAGGATTGCCGGAATACCAGGCTACAAAGAACTCGATGGAGTAAGCAAAGCCGACTATACTCCCGGTGAACAAGATCAGTTTTGCCATTCGGTCGAAGTGCAGCATCGTAATGATGTGCTTCAGCTTGAACGCGACTCGACAGATCACCATGAGGGTGATGACCATGGCCATGCCCGAGAAGATGGCGCCTGCAACGAAATAGGGCGGAAAAATAGTGGTATGCCAACCGGGTAGATTCGAAACCGCAAAGTCAAACGAAACCACTGAATGGACTGAAAGCACCAAGGGCGTTGCCAGACCGGCCAGCAGCAGGTAGGCTCGCTCATAGTGGAGCCAGTGCCTGCCCGAGCCTCGCCATCCAAGGGCCAGGGTCCCGTACATCAGTCGGCGAAGCTTCTGTTTTGTTCGATCCCGCATCGTCGCGAGATCTGGGATCAAGCCGATGTACCAGAAAATCAGTGAAATGGTGAAGTAAACTGAGACGGCGAAGACGTCCCACATCAGCGGGCTGCGAAACTGAGGATAGATGCCCATCTCATTGGGCAGCGGCATCATCCAGTAATCTAACCAGGGTCGCCCGGTATGAATAGCTGGGAAAACCAGGGCGCACATGACGGCGAAGATGGTCATAGCCTCCGCCGCACGGTTGATTGAGGTCCGCCACTGCTGACGGAATAGAAACAAGACAGCTGAGATGAGCGTTCCCGCGTGGCCGATGCCAACCCAAAACACGAAGTTAACGATGGGCCAGCCCCAGGCAACAGGATTATTGTTACCCCAGATTCCGACGCCATTCAGGAGGAGCCAGGTCACGCTGATACCAAACAACCCTAACATGCAAAGCGATATTCCGAGGGCGATATACCAACCCAGAGGCGGCTTCCATTCGATCGGTCGAGCAACTGCTTCCGTGACCCCGTGAAGACCCGGCTCTCCAATTACTAACGAGGGCCGTTCTTCAATTGGATCGATCTTCTGCTCCATCGAGTCTATGTCGATAACTGCTTGTGCCATAAGTTTCCGGTACTTGTTTGATTTCCTCTCTCAGCTGCTTCGTGATTCCATAACTACGATCAGAAGGGGACTACTAACGAAATCCCAGATTCGTCAGGCTGAAACTGCCAGTCCCGCGTTTTCACATCCAAAAGTGTAAACACCAGCAGAATGGCCAGGAAGATGAAGCCGGCGGACACGAACAAGCCAGTCAGACCGCTGCTATAGCGGACATGCATGAAGTAAAGAATCACGAGTGTCGACTTGAAACAGGCAATCCCGAGAGCCACGGGAAAACTCAGAATTCCTAGGTCGTAAAACGCCACCTCTACGGTGATCATCGTAAACAACAGCAGAGTGGCAAAAATCAGGTAGTAGATTCTCTTCGGTATTCTATGATCTGACATCAACTCCGTCCTATCAGATAAAGGAATGGAAACAGGAAGATCCAGACGATATCTACAAAATGCCAATACAGTCCCGCCATCTCGACCGGATTGTAGTAGTTGGCCGAGAACCGCCGGCGGTAGGATAGGACCACGAGAGTTCCCAGAATCGCAATCCCAACGATCATGTGCAGGGCGTGCAGGCCGGTCATGGCGAAATAGAAACAATAAAAAAGTTCGATCTGTGCCGCAAAAGGGCTGTCAACAGAGAAGTTGATTCCAGGCATCAGGTGATGCTCATATTTGTCCGCGTATTCCAGCACCTTGACGCCGAGGAAAATTCCACCGAGCAGGATCGTCAGGAGCAGGAACAAGATGATCCCTTTTCGTTTCCCTTGTTGTGCGGCTTGAACTCCCAGCGCCATAGTAAGGCTGCTGCAGATCAAAACGGCCGTATTAAAGGCACCCATAAAGTAATTCAGGTGGTCACTACCAGCTGCGAAGGCGGCTGGATACTGGGCCCGATAGAATCCGTAAGCTGAAAAAAGGGCGCCGAACATCATCACCTCAGTGATCAGGAACGCCCACATCCCGAGGTTGACAGTTTCCTTTTGTTGCTCAGCTGTCTCGAACTGATGTGCCACCAGGCCGGAATGTCCCTCAGACAACTTCTTCCTCCAATCGCGAATAGTCGTAGGCTTCCTCTTTCACAACGGGGATTGTGTCAAAATTGTGCTTAGGCGGTGGCGAAGGGACCGTCCATTCAAGGCCCTTGGCGTTCCAGGGATTCGCAGGAGCTGCTTCCCCCCTGAACAGGGACCAAATGAGATAAAAAGCAGGGAAAGCGTAGCCTATTGCCAGAATAGAGGCTCCCGCCGTGGAAAGAATATGGAAGATCTGAAACTCATCAGGGTAAACGTGATACCGCCGGGGCATCCCCAGGTATCCAACCAGGAACTGCGGGAAGAATGTGAGGTTAAATCCAATGAAGATAATGATTGCACTTAGCTTGGCCCAAGCCTCCGAATAGAGTTTGCCCGTAATCTTGGGCCACCAGAAGTGCAGCGCTGCCAGATAACCCATGATGGCGCCGCCAACCATGATGTAATGAAAATGAGCCACCACGAAGTAGGTGTCATGCACGTGCACGTCGAGTCCGAGGGCGCCTAGAAAGAGCCCCGTTAATCCGCCGACTGTGAACAGACCCAGAAACCCGAAGACGTAAATCATCGGCGTCTCGAACGAAATAGAGCCTTTGTACATTGTCGCGGTCCAGTTGAAGACTTTCACAGCAGAGGGAATTGCTACGAGCATCGTCAGAATCGAAAAGACCATGCCCGCAAGGATGGATTGGCCGCTTGTGAACATATGGTGTCCCCAGATTAGGAATCCAAGCACCGCAATAGCCAAGCTGGAGAAAGCCACAAATCCATACCCGAAGATCCGCTTCCGGCTGAAGCAGGCCACCACCTCACTGATCACTCCCATAGAAGGCAGGATCATGATGTAGACAGCAGGGTGAGAATAGAACCAGAACAGATGCTGGAACAGAACCGGGTCACCCCCCAGTGCCGGATCAAATATCCCGACACCAAAGACCCTCTCCAGGAAGACCAGGAGAATTGTAATCGCGACAACCGGCGTTCCAATGAGCATGATGAGCGACGTCGCATAATGGGCCCAGACAAAGAGTGGGAGACGGAACCAGGTTAGGCCGGGGGCTCGCATCTTGTGGATCGTCACCACGAAATTGAGTCCCGTCAGGATCGACGAGAATCCGGTAATGAAGACGCCGATCGCGGTCAAACCGACAGCTGTTTTCGAGTAAGTGCTGCTGTAGGGTGTATAAAACGTCCAGCCTGTATCTACACCACCGAAGAGGACGACCGCGAAGGTCGTCATCCCACCGATTGCGAAGACGTACCAACTGAGCAGATTGATCCGCGGGAAAGCGAGGTCTCGGGCCCCGATCATGATCGGAATCAGGAAGTTTCCCATTACGGCAGGGATGGAGGGGATCAGGAAGAAGAAAATCATCACCAGGCCGTGCAGGGTAAAGAGCTTGTTGTAGGTGTCGGAACTGACCAGGTCGCCTGCGGGGGTCAAGAGTTCCAGCCTGATAAGAACCGCGAAAAGGCCTCCGATCACGAAAAAGACACTGATCATGATCAGATAGAGAATCGCAATCCTCTTATGGTCCGTGGTAAGTAGCCACGATTTGAGTCCGTAACCAGCAGTCCAGTAGTTATTGTCAGGCTCCGGATGACTCGCAACAGCGACGGTATTACTCATTCCTGTGTTCCTTTAATTCCTTTCCTCCGCGTGATTCAGAAGTGGAGTCTTCAGTGTCGAGATTCAGTGACTTTATGTAAGCGACCAATCTGAGTAACTCTTCTTCATTGACCTGCCCCTTATATGTGGGCATCAGTGGTCCGTATCCTGCCACAAGCTTGGCGGCGGGCAGCAGAATGGACTCACGAATATAGCTATCGTCCGCCGTGATAGCGTTCCCGGTCAGCAATTCAACCGCCCTTCCGTGGAGGCCATAAAGACTGGGCCCTCGCGGCTCGGCCTCCTGCGCATGACAGGTCCCACAACCGAGCTGGTTGTACAATTGTTCGCCCGCCTGTGCCATTGACAGCGTCGCTACCGACTCTCGTTCCAACCAATCCTGGTAGTCAACGGGCTCCATCGCGTAGACAGACCCTGTCATCTGGGAATGTTTGGTGCCGCAATATTCGGCACAGAACAGATGGTATTTGCCTGGTTTCGTGGCTTCGAACCAAGCCGTAGTGTAACGGCCGGGCAAAACGTCCATTTTCATCCTGAAAGCTGGGACAAAGAAACTGTGAATTACATCTTCCGACGTCATGATCAGCTTGACTGGAGTACCCACCGGAACATGAAGCTCGTTTATCTCCCGATTTCCTTCAGGGTGCTGGATTTTCCACATCCACTGTTTCCCGACGACGTAGATGTTCATTCCTTCAACCGGCGGTGTGAACATATCGAAATACAGGACGGCTCCCCAGCCGAACATGGCCATGCCCAAAATGAAAGGAATGACGGTCCACAGGAGTTCCAGTTTGAGTGAACCGTGGATTGGTTCCGGGCGTTCATCTTTACTGCGACGCCGAAACTTGATTGCGAAGAAAGTCACGAGAAGCATGACAAGTAAGAAGAAGAACACGCTCACCGCTGTGATGAAAAAGTAGAGCGCGTCAACTTTTCCCGCCATCGTAGATGCCACTTCAGGAAGGATTTGAATATTGGACAACATGACCTTAGTTGAACCCCTTACCGTTTCGAATTAGACACGGTCCGGCATTCGGCGTAATCCTTGGCTGATCCATGTAAGTTTGTTTAACCAGTTTTCTTTTCAAATTCTCAGGCACTCGCCCTCGCATCTCTTCTGCGGTCCTTCCTCAATAGAACGAAGAGCAGAAGTCCCAATCCCAAGATTGTGAGAACCCCCGCGACCCTCAGAATGGAAAGGATCGTGAATGTGTATGTGCCTGTCAAAGGGTTGTAGTGGTAGCAGAAGAGCAGGACTTGATCCACAGGCGAGCCGATCTGATTGGACGAAGCCTCCACCAACCCAAGGCGTATATCGCGGGGCGAGTACTCAACCCCGTAAAAATAGCGTGCCACCTTCCCCTCCGGAGTGAGCACCATGATCCCGGCGGCATGGGCATACTCGCCGGACTCTGGATCGTATGCATAACGGAAACCAACTGCGTCGGCAAGGGGCCTGATCTGGTCTTCAGTTCCTGTTAGGAAGTGCCACCCGTTTTCAGCTCCCTCCCGCCGATAGCTCTCGAGGTATTGGGCCTTTTTTTCGGATGCAATACTCGGTGTCTCTTCAGGGTTGATGCTAACCGTGACAATCTGGAACTCTTGGCCGGCGCTGAAGTTCATGGCTCTGAGCGCACGCACAGTCCCATTCAGGATGAGCGTGCAGAGCATCGGGCATTCGTAATAGACAAGGGTGAGAATTACCGGGTTCTCCCCAAAGTACTGCCCTAAAGTCACCCTCTGACCGCTTTCATCAAGGAACTCTAAATCGAGTGGGACCTGTGAGCCCAGTTTCTGGTCCAGTCCAACATTCTCGAGGATGTCGGGGCCACCATCTGACCTCTGAGCCAAGACGTGTGACAATTGGAGAACTGCAAAAACTGTTGCGATAGTGATTAGCCTTCTCATGTTCGTTTCTTACTGCCCTTCTCTTGAACCGTTAGTTCTCAGGTGAATCCTCGTCGTTTTCTTTTGCAGGGAGTCCGGTTTCACTAACTATCTGAATGGCACGGTCTATGGGGATACGAAAGGTCCCAGTGTCTTCGTCAACCCACTGGTAGCTATTCAGCCGCTCTTCTTCCCAGCCCTGAACCAGCACCAACTCTTCAGCCGGATTGGCCTGAAGTCTCGGGCCAGGAGGAATCTGCAGGGCGTCCACGAGTGGTGAAACCTCTGTGCCGGTCCGCTCAAATTTGAATTCAAGGAAGTCATAGAATCCGGTCATGAGAAACATGACAACGACCAAAAGGACTGCAAGCCCCGCCAGAAACAGAACAACAACCTTGATTTCGGCGTCTGACTTCTCGTATCCCTCGTTTTCCTGTCCGATCCTCTCTGAATTCAACTCTTCACTCAAATCTCCATCACCCCATCACTCCATTACTCCAACCCCAATAAAGGAAGGAGCCAAATATGATTGTTACAGTCCTGTCTTTAATCTCCCGGGCGGCATCGTCGCTGTCGAGTCCTGCCACATGATTGGTGGAATCAAGATCCTCAACTTCCGCGGGACCCCTTCTTCGAACTTCTATTCAGTTATTGCTTCCTCCAGCTTTTCCAGATCCTCTTCTGAGACATCTCCGTAACTGGCATTCTGACTGAGTTGCAGGGCACGAATATAAGCCGCGATCGCCCATCGATCTCGAGGCTGGACCCGACTGGAATAGCTGAACATAACTCCGAACCCATTCGACATCACGTCGAAGAAGTAGCCTGGTGGCGCCTCCCGAAGCCTCGCAATATGAAAGGAAGGAGGCTGTTTCATTCCACGTCTTACAATGATGCCCTTCCCGGTTCCTACCTTGTCGTGGCAAGGAGAACAGTAAATGTTGTACCGGTTTTGGCCTCGAACCAGAATATTCTGCGTGATCGGGAACGGAAACAGCTCGGAATCTTTCCCGTCCACCTTTCCCGTATAGAGGAGTTCACCTTGCCTCAACCCACCCTGAGGTATCGTGCCTTCGGGAGGGATCCTTGATGCCATACCGTCCGCAAAGAAGTCGCTGGCCTCGTACGACTCATACCTGGGCTGGTCGTGCATGTCGAGTCGGCAAGACGAGAAGAGCAGTGTCAGCCCTGCCAGAAAGACAAGCCCCTTCCGGCTCGATTTTCTGGCTTCGGCTGCTACAATGTTTGGTCCTCTGTAGTGCTTCATTCCTGTCTTCTCAAGCGGCTCCGCGGGTTTCTCCGAATCAGGCCTGCTCCTCCTCTTTCGGCATTTCCCCGTTTGTGTTCCTGAGCCTGGCCAGGTAGCTGGTGCGGGGCCTCGTGTTGAAGTCGTTGAGCACAGTGTAGTTGCGATCGTTCTCCTTGAGTTGGGCGACTCGGCTTGTCGGGTCGTTGACGTCCCCGAACACGATGGCATCCGCCGGGCAAACCTGCTGGCAAGCCGTTACGATATCTCCGTCCTCCACCCTTCTGTCCTCTAGTTCTGATTGGATCTTGGCCAGGTTGATCCTCTGGACACAATACGTGCACTTCTCCATTACCCCCCGACTCCTGACTGTCACATCTGGGTTTCTCTGCAACTTCAAGGTCTCGGTCTGCCAGTCTGAGTAAAGAAGGAAATTAAAGCGACGCACTTTGTACGGACAGTTATTCGAACAGTAGCGAGTGCCAACGCAACGGTTATACACCATGTCATTGAGTCCCTCGTCACTATGTGTGGTCGCAGCCACCGGGCAGACTGATTCGCAAGGTGCGTTTTCGCAGTGTTGACACATCACAGGCTGGTGGACCGTGTCGGGATCATCCAGCAAACCTTTGTAGTAGCGATCGATACGGATCCAGTGCATCTCCCGCCCATTCTTGACTTGATCTTTCCCCACAACTGCAATGTTGTTTTCGGCCTGGCAGGCAATCACACAGGCGTTGCAGCCGATGCAGGAGTTCAGATCTACAGCCATGCCCCACGCATAACCGTTGTACTCCGGGGGCGGGTAAAGGGCAGCACCCTCTCCCAGGTCGTGGTCCATCTCTTGAATGACCCCTGGATCCGCTACGAATTCTGCGAGGTGGACTTCCCTGCTCAGGTTTCGTCCTTCCATTGAGAAGTGGTGCTGAGTGCAGGCAAGGGAGTACCGGCCCGATGCAGGTGTTACCGTGAGGCCTGGTCCACCCCATAGGGCTTCCGTGGACCGGAACGGATAGGCATTAAACCCGCAGCCCTCTGCAACACGGCCGGCCACACTCCTGCCGTATCCAAGATGGAGTGTTACTGCTC
>JAUWTT010000031.1 GCA_030614585.1 Acidobacteriota bacterium | reverse complement strand
TCGATGTAACCCGCTGCACTGGGTGCGAAGCATGTGTCGAGGCCTGCAAAAAAGAGAACGACCTCGGCGAGGATCTGCCGCGTCGATGGAAGCAGAGAATCGATGATCTCTCCGCCACGCGTTACACGACCATCGCTAGACGTCCGGACGATCATTTTGTGCGTCAGTTCTGTCGTCACTGCCTCGAACCGGCCTGTGTATCGGCGTGTATCGTCGGGGCTCTCACTAAGACAGAGGAAGGCCCCGTCATTTACGATCCGGAAAAATGTATCGGGTGTCGTTATTGTATGATGGCGTGCCCCTACGGGATTCCCCGATATGATTGGGAACAACCAACGCCCTATGTCAAGAAATGTACCTTGTGCTATCCCCGGCTCAAGGAGGGGCGTCCCCCGGCATGCGTGGAAGCCTGTCCTTACGATGCAACCTTCTTCGGACCTCGAACCGAAATGCTGGCGGAAGCCCACCGTCTCATCGAGACCGAACCGGAGCGGTACCTGCCAAGGGTATATGGAGAGTACGAAATTGGGGGCACTTCGGTACTCTACATCTCAGATATCCCCCTCGACTTCCTTGCCTTCAAGCCGGAACTGGGCAACGAACCGCTACCACAACTGACTTGGGCGGCCTTGTCAAAGGTCCCACCCATCGTAGCGGGGGTCGGCTGCATTATGACCGGCGTCTGGTGGGTGGTGAATCGGCGTATGCAGCTAGCCGAGGAAGAACATTCTCGTGAAATGAAGAAGGAGGGGGACGGCAGTGACTCGTGAGAAGGTTCTAAAATCCGTTCTCTGGTTTCTTACCGGGATTCTGGCTACCGTCACGGTTGCGCGCTTCCTGAAGGGACTCGGGGCCACGACGTCCCTGACTGACACGACACCCTGGGGACTCTGGATCGCTTTCGACGTGATGTCGGGAGTGGCCCTGGCCGCCGGAGGCTTCATGGTCGCCGGAACCGTTTATATTTTTGGCCGGAAGGAGTACACACCCTTTGCGCGGCCCGCCATTCTCACCGCCTTCCTCGGGTATGCCGCCGTTACGGTCGGGCTGCTCTATGACTTGGGAATTCCCCTTAATGTGTGGCATCCGATTATTTATCAGCAGTACCATTCGGTTCTGTTCGAAGTCGGCATGTGTGTAATGCTCTACCTGACAGTACTCTTCCTGGAGTTCTGCCCTGTCATCCTGGAGCACTCCCGCTTTCACCACCCGCTTTTTCGCAAAGTCCATGGGTACCTGAAAAGACTCGCAATCCCACTTGTGATCGCCGGCATCGTTCTCTCGACACTGCACCAGTCCTCTTTGGGCTCTCTTTTCTTGATCACGCCCTACCGGGTATACCCGCTCTGGTACAGTCCGCTCATATGGATTCTCTTCCTTATCTCGGCTGCAGGGCTTGGTTTGACGGTCGTAATCACAGAATCTCTCTTCTCGAGCTGGTTCTTCCGGCACAAATCAAACCTGCGATTGCTTTCCCATCTGGCGCGGGCCGCTTCACTGATCCTTCTTTTCTATCTGGCCATTCGCCTGTTGGACCTCGCAGTCCGAGGTCAACTTCTCTGGGCGCTTTCCGGCTCGTGGCAAGCAACAGTATTCATCCTGGAACTGAGTCTGGTGGCCCTGGCAGTGTTCCTGTTTCAGTCTTCCCGTGTTCGTGCATCCAAGACCGGTTTGGCAATCGGAGCCCTTCTGAGCATTGCAGGCGTCATAGGCTACCGTTTCAACGTGAGCGTTGTTGCATTCAGCAGACCCGAGAATATGTCCTATTTCCCCAGCGGGATCGAGATCGTTGTCACGCTTGGGATCATAGCCGGAGCATTGCTGGTCTTTATCTTCTTCGTTGAGAATTTTGCCGTCTTTCCATCGGAAAGTGAGAGCGACACGACCACGTTGACGCCCCCCCCGGTGTCGACGGCGGTGAATGACCCGCTCACCCTGCGGTTGTTACTCCCCGAGTCAGTCGCAGCAGCACGACGGTATTCGTTGGCTGCCATTATCGGAGCGGCATTAGCGCTCTCCTTGCTTTCCGAGGAAGTCCGGTCGGGGGCTCTCGACCTAAAACAGCCAGTCTCACCTCCCCTCCAACTGGCTGACTCTGGGGAGTCCTCGACCGGCGTTTCAAGTATTGCTCGTCTCCTGGTCGACTTTCGGGAGAGACAACGTTACGAGTCGGATTCTCAGCGCATATTTATCATCGATGGGAACCGCAACGGCCGCCTTGTCGTTTTTGACCACGATGCTCACACGGTGAGATTGGGAGGTGATGTTGCCTGTGTTACCTGTCATCACCTGAACCTCCCTTTTAGAGAGAACACGTCTTGCCGGGAGTGCCATCAAGACATGTACAGTCATACGGACATCTTTCGCCACTCCAGCCACGTACAGAAGTTGGACGGCAATCAGGGGTGTGTCCGCTGTCATACTGATCCGGGGGTGATCAAAACTCGTGAATCCGCTGTTTCCTGTAAGACGTGCCATGAACCTCGTCCCGGCGCGTCCCGGATTATCCCTTTGAAAGAAGACGGAATGCGGGGTCTTGCAGTCGGATACTCCGTTGCCATGCACAACCTGTGCACCCGATGCCATCAGATGATGGTGGATGAGAACCCCAGCGAGTACGACAGAAGTTTTGCTGAGTGTGCCCAGTGCCACAAGGAGCAAGGAAGTTCCTATCTTCTCGACGTTGGGCCGTACAGGGCCGAGGGGAGCGGCTAACTCCATGGAAGACTTGAGAGAGTGGATACGGCAGGAACTATGGGATCAGGTGCCTGTCGCGATCTCGGTGATAGACCGCAGCTTCCACATTATTGAAGCTAACCGTTGTTTCGCAAACACCTATGGCGAATGGCGAAAACGCCCTTGCTATGAAGTCTATAAAGGCAGAACTCAGCGCTGCAACAATTGTGCCGCGGTCGAAACTTTTGAGGACGGGCAACTACGTATCCGGGAGGAAACGGGCCTGATCCGGGAAGGATTGCAGACGTACTACCTGGTGCATATGGTTCCGTTTTTCCGGCCGAGCGGGGAACTTCCCTACATTATTGAAATGTCAACGGATATCACCGCACATAAGGTTCTGGAGAAAGAGAAGCTCGAAGCGGAGCGTCTGGCAGCAGTCGGTCAGACCGTAGCGGGCCTGGCCCACGGAATCAAGAATCTTCTAATGGGACTGGAGGGCGGAGTCTACGTTTTCAAATCCGGTCTACATCAAGCTGACAGCGAACGCATGCTCAAAGGCTGGGGAATGCTGGACGAGAATATCGCGCGGATATCCACCTTCGTTAAGGAGTTTCTAGAGTTTGCCAAAGGCCGGGTTCCGCAAGTCCACCTCGTGTCTCCGAACCGGATTGCCCAACAGGTATTTGGTCTCTTTGAGCATAAGGCTGAGCTCGCCGGCATCACTCTTCGGACTAACTTGCAGCCCGACCTCCCATACGCACTGATGGATGAGGACGGAATCCACACTTGCCTGGTCAACCTGGTATCCAACGCTCTGGACGCATGTGAAATTAGCGACAGGCCCAGCCGTAGCGTGGTCTTGTCCACAAGGGAGGAAGGCGGGACTCTCGTTTTCGAGGTAACTGATGACGGGACCGGAATGGACTACGAAGTGAAGAAGCGTGTCTTCACGAACTTCTTCACTACCAAAGGCTCGGACAGGGGGACGGGGCTTGGTCTTTTGACTACCAAGAAAATAGTGCAGGAACATGGGGGGCGCGTTTCTTATGAATCCGCGGAAGGCGAAGGATCCGTTTTTCGCTTGCAGTTCCCCAGAGATCGGCTTCCCCATCCAGTAGAGGAAGCAAAATCAGAAATGTTGTGCAAGACGGGAGGGTAACTACAATGGCGCTGCCTGAAGAGAAGACGATTCTAGTGGTCGACGATGAACCCGATGTCAGGCAGTATCTAGCCACCGTCCTTGAAGATGCCGGCTTCAATGTCTTGACAGCCACAGACGGTGAGGAAGCTCTCAGAATGATCCGCGACGAGAGGCCGGACTTCATCTCCCTGGATCTGATTATGCCACGCAAGTCAGGCCACAAGCTCCTGGTTGAGCTCCGAAGAGACAAGGAACTTTCTCGGATTCCCGTCTTAATTGTTACCGCTCACGCACGCGACGATCTTGGCAAGAAAGACCTCCATGATATTCTGGCAGGCAGTACCATGTCGGGGCCAGGAACCTACCTGGAGAAGCCGATCCAGCCGCTCAATTACGTTCGAAGCATCCAACGCACTCTTGGGATCGAGGAGACTCAGGACACTTCTGAAAAACTGGACCTCAAGGAAGCGCTCCAGAAAGAACTGCAAGGTGCAGATTCAGACGCACTTCGTAAAGCCTTGGAGGCTCTGAAGGCTTCAACAGATGAGTAACCGGTACAACTTACCCCCGATATAGGAAAGGAGTCTACAGATGACCTCTCAAGTCGGAATTACACCTAAAAAGATTCTCATAATTGATGACGAACCTCACGTCGTGACCTATCTGGAAACTCTTTTGCAGGATAACGGTTACGAAACGGTGTCGGCCGCGAACGGCCGCGAGGCTTCGGAGATGTTGCAGGTCGGAAAACCTGATCTCATCACTCTTGATATCACAATGCCGGAACAGTCCGGCATACGTTTCTACCGAAACCTCAAGGAGGATCCGGCGTTCCGAGACATCCCCGTTTTGGTCGTGACTGCCGTTACCGGTTACGGAGGTGATCCAGAACCCTTCGAACATTTTCTCAAGAATAGGCGGCAGATTCCTCCGCCGGAGGGATTCTTCTCCAAGCCCATTGACCAGGACGAGTTTCTTCGTGCTGTGGAAGAGCTGGTCAGCCAGAAGGTCTAAGCCGGGTAATTCAAACCATCAAGCCACGAACCCGCATTTCTCGCCGATTGGCTGCTGCGTCGCCGGATGCATCCGCCCGAAATGTGCCTGGATTGCAGGCTTCACTGACTTACGATCCGACAACCTGGGGTTCGGCCAGGCCCCGGGCCCTGAAAGGACCCGTATAACGCTACATTGACATTCCATACGAAGCCCGGGAGGAAGATGACCTTCCAGGTCGTCACTGCGGAGCCGATTCCCGTCAGGACAAGCTGGAAGCTTATCTTCCGTCACACCTCAGAAAACCGATCTACGTAGTGTGCAACAGTGCTGGACGAAAGAGTCGGCACAAAAACGCGGGAAATAATTCCCTGCTTCACTAAAGTCGGCCGGCCTCAACACAGCCCCACCGGCGCATTCCCTTCGTTTCTCAACCGGCATCCCCAGTCAGATCTAATCAGTGAATTTAGGGAAGTTTTCCCTGCTTTCTCTGTGCCCACGAACAGAGAGCTACCCGGGTTCTATCCACTAAGTACTTACATTTTCAATGGTTAGCTGAGTTGTCAATGTTTCCGGAATGGCAATTGCATGATCACCAACAGTGTTGCCTTAATTGGGATCGCAATTATCGCATTATGTCTTCTGAATACGGACCTGAGGGAAAGCAATGAATGAGAAAAAGCTACTGAACAAAGAAAGAGTGGGCTTGTTGCTAGGTCTCTGTTGCCTGATGTGCACTCCATATGGATTTGGAAGCTCCGAGTCTGGTTATGAGATTGTGCGCTTTCGTTGTGACGAGAAGGGAGAGAAACAGGTCGGAGATATTGTAAGACTCAAAGTTGAAATCCAGAACAAGGGTTCAGCTGATCCAGGGGCTGTGCTGACCCTATTTGGACTTCAGGAGGGCGCAAACATTGGCATCGAGAATGGCGTGCTGATCTTCGATGCACCCGGGAAGAAAACGGCGAAAAAAGAGTTCCTCTATTCACTCAACTCCGGCGGAACCATTATCTGGCACGCCGCAATTGACGGAGATGAGGCCCTGTGCACGACTCAGGTAAAAGGAGGTGCGGAGGGACCTGGTGATGATGATGAAGAACCGGAAGATCCTCCTACGCCAACACCTTTCGGGGACAATCTCGTAGCCTCGCACGACCGCAGCAGTCCTCAGTACAGAAAACACTGCAACGACTGCCATGCGGATGTTCATAACAGACAGAGTCTAGATCCCTCCATCCCAGCTGCTCATGTTGCCATGCTTCCCTTCGCAGTTGGGAAAGCAGGAGACGATGAGCAGTGTGTTTGGTGTCACCCAACAGTTGACCTGACCCAGGGAATGCAATCACAGGGGAGGTACAAAGGAAATCTCGGTAGATATACCGACTCCAGCCTGTGCACCCTCTGTCATGGGCCGGCCGGCCCAGGCAAGCAATTCTATGAGGTGAATCTGGTGGATCTCCAACTTGATGGACCGACGCATTATGACCTCCTCTGTGCAGCCTGCCACAAGGATCTGTCGAACACGGAATTGAGAGGCAAACCCGCCGAGAAAATCCAGGAGGCGATAGATAACGATAAAGGTGGGATGGGTGTCTACAGCGTCCTGACATGGGAGCAGATCCAGGCGATCGCCGCCGCCACCGCAGAGTTCGAGTAAGGAGGCCAATTCCTAATGATTGACAAAATGATCGACAAAGAAAAAGAATTTCTTTCTTCCGTAACCCGCCGCAGCTTCATGAAAATCAGTGGGGTGCTGACTTCGGCAGCAGTGACAGGCCAGGTGTTCAAAGAATCCAAAGCTTCCGCAAGCCCAGCAGTTGTCGTCGGAGAGAGTCCTCCTGATGCAGTTGAAACCGCTGAGGACATCATCTACACCGTTTGCCAGATGTGCCACTCACGATGTGGCGTCCGGGCAAAAGTAAAGGAAGGTGTACTGGTCAAACTCGACGGGAACCCTTATCACCCGAACAATCGGGACGTCGATGAGAATCTACTGCCGGATCGCTTGCCTTTCAACGCTGCTCCGGAAGGTGCGGTCGCAGAGCTGGGCCGCATGTGTCTCAAAGGACAGGCTGGAGTCCAGACGGTCTATGATCCATTTCGGATCCAGCATCCCTTGAAGAGAGTTGGGCCGCGAAATTCTGGTCAGTGGGAGGCCATCAGTTGGGAACAGGCGTTCTCCGAGATCGCAGCCAAAATTAACGAACAGATCCCTCTTGCTGAAAGAGATCAGTACATCGATCCCACTATGCCAGAACTGGGCACGAAGAGGAACCAACTTGCTTTCGCCCCGGGACGCAGCGTGGAAAAAGAGATGAGTGAGAGAATCTGGAAGCACGCCTGGGGTACGGTTAATTATGGTCTCAGCCACACCTCGGTCTGCGAGTCAACCCGACACGTAGCAAATGAATTGATTACCTGGGATCCGGAGGGGACCAAGAACAGCCTGGGAGCAGGTAGAACCGCAGGCTGGCAGACCGATATCTTAGGGGCTGAATACATCATCTTCTTCGGAGCCAACCCCCTGGAGGCGGACTTTCCCATGGTAGGGATGGCCCGAAACCTGATGGAATTCAAAAGAAACGGGGGCAAGTATGTGTCAGTTGACCCCCGCTTCAACAATACCGGGGCGCAGGCCCACCAATGGGTCCCCATCACTCCCGGTACAGATGCCGCGCTGGCCATGGGCATGATCAGCTGGATTATAGAGAATGAGCAATTTGATGCCCCGTACCTGGAGAATACCACCAAGGCGGCGGCCGACTCCGAAGGTGAGCCGACCTGGACGGATTCCACCTATCTGGTGGGGACATTCACTGATTCGGAGGGGAAGCAGTTTCAGCGCTATGTCAATGCAAAAGAGGCGGGCATTTCCAACGGAACCAGTGTGGTAGATACCGATTATGTGGTTTGGTCTAGCGGTGCACTTCACGGTTATCGGGAAGTAGACCGCGGGGACCTGGACGTTAGCACGATGCTGAGTCTTAACGTCGGCGGAGCAATCACGCTGGTGGAAGCCAAATCGGCTTTCACTCTTCTTAAGGAATCGGCATTCTCCATGAGCCGTGCCCAATATGCGTCCATTTGTGGTGTCTCCCTGGACACCATGGAAAACCTGGCCGGGGAATTTGTCAGCCACGGTAAGAAAGCAGTGGCGATGACCTACCGAGGTCCGATCAAGCACACCAACGGTCTATATAACCAGTGGGCCATCCAACATCTGAATACCCTGATCGGGAACTACGACTGGAAAGGTGGTTGCACTGCAGGCGCAGGGGGATGGGGCCATAAGTCCGGTGTTGTGGACTTAGGCAAAGTGGCTGGGGATCCCGGTGCCAGGGGAGTAAGAATCGACCGGGCCAAGACCTTCTACGATCCGGATCCAAATGAAGCCGCGAGCCTCTTCACGGGATATCCGGCACCGCGCCCGTGGTTTCCGTTCGGTACTCACGGAAACTATCAGGAGGTCATCCCAAGTATCCGGGATGAATACCCTTACTCGATCAAGGTATTGATAACCTACTGGAATGCGTGGCCCTATTCTGTTCCTGCTCTGAAGAAGGTCTGGGAGGAGACGATGGCCGCAATGGTGGGTGGTGAGTACAAACTCCCACTCCTGGTTACGATCAGCCCGGTAATTGGAGAGGTTGCTGCGTGGGCGGATTACGTTCTTCCGGATACGGTCTATCTGGAAAAGTTCGGAGTTCCGGGAATCCCCTGGAGAGTGAATAAAGGAACCGCTTTCCAGCGGCCGGTTGTCGGAGATTTCGACGGAAAACAAATCGGTGTCCGCCCCGAAAATGGCGGTGTCGGAAACACCCTTCCATTCGATGATTCTAGCTTCGTGGGAGAATACACGCCTCTTCTACCTGATACCAAAGCGGTCTTGGACATCCATATCGGCCTGGCAAAGGCGCTTGGACTTCCCGGTGTAGGCGACAACGCGCTCCTCAACAGTAGCGGGAACCCGGTCGGACACCTTCATCGCGGTTGGGATTGGGCCAAGGCTATCCTCCAAAACATTGCCGCGAGCGCCCAGGCAAAGCATCCTGGCATCACGAGTAGAGAAATTCTGTCCAGGGGTGGGGTCTTCGATAACCCGGGAGACGAATACACCGGGGATTACTTGACCTACCAGTATGGCAACATTATTCGCACTTTCGGAGACCCCGTCGCCCGTACCAGGGATTCGGTGACCGGTGAGTACTATTCCGGTGTGCCGCAGTATAAGCCAATAGTTAACTCTGACGGCAGCGGCGTGAGCGATTCCGATTACCCTCTCAGGCTCATAACCTACAAAACTGTCCACCATGGGCAGGCCCGAACCAATGTGAACCCCTGGCTCATGCTCATAATCCCGGAGAATCCGGTAGAGATCAGTGCCATCGATGCAGGTGCTCTGGAGGTGGAAACGGGAGATCAGGTGCGAGTATCCTCAGCCTCAAACCCGCAAGGTATTGTAGGTAAGGCATTGGTTACCCAGAGATTGAAGCCGGGAGTGATAGCGATTTCTCACCATTATGGCCACTGGGAGCAACATTCCAGGCCAATCGTAATCAATGGCGAAACTGCACCGCACGATCCCAGCCGTGGAGCGGGAATCCAGCCTAATGAAATCATGAGGCTGGATGGGGTTTATACCAACGTGAGCCTGCAAGAGCCCGTCGGGGCAAGCTGCGCGTTTTTCGATACCTCGGTCAAGGTAAGCAAAGTTTAGCAATAAGGAGTGAGCAAGAATGGCACAAACAGGTTGGCTGATTGATTTAGATAAGTGCACTGGGTGTGATTCATGCACTATTGCCTGCAAGTCTGAAAATAACACGCGGCCCGAGACCTCCCCTATGCCGTTTAAGAGCAATGGGGGTGTTCTTCCAGACCACGTGAGCTACCGCTGGGTTGTGAAGAAGGAGGCTGGAGTCTATCCCCAACCGACGGTCACATTCGTCACCAGCGCCTGCAATCATTGTCAACATCCGGCTTGTCTGGCTTCCTGCCCGGTGTCGGATGTCGCTGATCCCCACAACGAGAGCAATGCGATTTTCAAGCGAATAGAAGATGGAATCGTGCTGATTAATCAGGATGTTTGTATCGGGTGCAGCAACTGCATTCACGCCTGCCCTTACGGCGCACCCCAGTTCAATACTGCCAGTGCAAAAGTAGAGAAATGTACGTTCTGTATCCACCGCCTGTATGACAACAACGGTCAACGTACAGATTTTCTCCCGTCCTGTGTGACAACCTGCGTGGGAAATGCTTTGCATATCGTGGAGAATTTCGATTCAGCCGATTCGGGAATGCACGCACCCGATGGTTTCGCCGATGTCTCCCTGACCGTACCCTCCGTACGGTTTGCAAACGGGAAACCATAGGGGAATGGAGCAACCCAGTAATTCTCTGCTGATTCGAAAGGAGGAATGTCATGTCAGGTGAGCAGCATCAAGAATTCTCTTCGAAAGCTCATGACTTTGGACCTGCCGCCGGGGAAACTCATACCTTGGCACGAAACCGGGCTGAGGCAAGGAGCAGCATGTATGGCTTTTTTGCAGCTCATTACCTTTGTCCCCCAGAGGAGGATCTGGTGCAGCACCTTCGGGACGAAGGTTTCCAACACGAACTGTCCTCGCTATTCGGACCAGAAGCGGTTGCCAAACTGAGTAGACTTCGCACATCGGTTCGACCTGATGAGAACGTGGTTGCTCTCAGACAGCATTACATGGATATGTTTGTCGTACCTTCGAGCCGATATGTCACTCCCTTTGAAGATGTTTACCGGGGGAGATCAGCGGACGGTGAAGCGGGAAAGGGACCCCTGATGGGAGAACTGACCATCGCGTTGAAACGAAGGTACCGAGATGCCGGAGCAGAGATGGTTCGGGCATGCAAGCAGTTACCCAATCACATCGGAGTCGAGCTTTCCTTTATGAGTTTTCTTTGTAACAAGGAAGCAGCAGCCATTGAAAGTGAGGAAGATGCCTCGCGGGATCCGTGTGAAAGGAAGGCTGCGGGTTCCGTCAAGTATCGTGAGCTCCAGATCATCTTCCTGCAGGAGCATCTCAATGAATGGTTTCCACAACTCAGTCGGTCCATTCAAGCTCGCACAGAAAGTAACTTTTACCGTGGCCTTGCACTGATCACCGAAGAGTTTCTTGCTTTGGATACTGCCGGCCTTTTGACCACGTCCTACGCAGACAACTCATAGGCGCTCACAAGGCACAATGAACTGTCAAATTCGGGATCAAGAAGAGTGAATATCCTTAAGCTGGCTCTCAAAGAGGCACGGAACACCTTCGCGGTCACCGCTTTCTGCAAGCGGGTGCGATTCAGAAAGAGTGATTGCCAAAGGTGTCTGGAGGTCTGCCCAGAACAAGCTATCTCTTTGAATCCAGGTCCGTCCATAAGCAGTAAGTGCTCCGATTGTGGACTCTGCCTGAATGCTTGCCCCACGGAAGTATTCCGGAACGGACGTCAGGTGGACCGGCTCCTGCTGAACCGGGCTGAAGTATTTCTGAGCAAGGTCCAAGCTCGGAATGGAAGGAAGAGACTGCTCATTCACTGCAGGCAGGCAGAGCCCGGGTACCGGAACTCCCTTCCAATCTCATGTTTGGGAGAGATAACCGAAAACAGCATTCTCGGTGCCGCCATTCTAGGTTTTGACGAGGTGGCACTGACAAAGGGGAATTGTTCTCAGTGCCGTTTCAAATACGGCGGAAAGCTTCTAGCGAAATCGATGGCAACTGCCCGCGAACTTTTGTCCGGACTAGGACTGGGAGGCATCACACTACGCCTGATTGAGAAAGACCGAAAGAAGTCGCAGGTCATGAACAGAAGGGCTATTTTCTCGAAGATCTCCGTCAGGATGCAGACTGAGGCTGAATCCGACTCGAGAGAGCGCAAGGTTCGAAGGCAACTGCCGGGCAGACTCAAAGATCAAGGTGGGGCGTGGCATTCGCCCAAAAAGGATCATCTTCGAGAACTTCTGGAGAGAAATGGGAAGACAGATCTAGTAGTCAAGTATAGCCCTGAACTCTCAGGAGGTAGGCTGCGGATTGAAGCGGGGAAATGTTCCGGCTGTGAGATCTGCTCTAACCTGTGCCCGACGGGTGCCCTTTCTGCAGACAAAAGAGGTGCTCAGAAACTCTTCCATTTCGTTGGCTCACTATGTACGAATTGCTCTCTGTGCAAAGAAGCCTGTCCTGAGGCTGCGGTTGACTTTGAGGATTATCTTAACCTCCAGGACCTGGTCAGAGATGACAAGAGACTAGTGGCACGGGTTCAGTTAGCCTCATGTATAGTTTGCGGGGAACAGATAAAGGCAAGTGGAAGCGAGTTGTGCCCCACCTGCCGGAAGCGGCAGGTTTCTTCGTTGTTGATAGCTTCCGCAAGGGTTCGCGCCCCTTCCTCAACTGGAGACTCTGTTCGAACAGGAGGTGACTCGGGTAAGGCGGGCGCTTAGGCTCTAAACAAAGAGGAGAATACCAATGGAGAAAGATTTACCACCGTTTCTGAAAAAGGTGATTGGGCGTTATCCCCATGTCTGGCAGAAATACGATGAATTAAAGGGGACGATTCTTTCGATCGATGCCTTGGACGAGAAGACTCAGAGCCTTGTGAAGCTGGCTATTGCAGTTGGTGCGGGCCGGGAAGGTTCGGTGCATTCCCATGCGCGGAAATGCAAGAAAATGGGTATTCCCAATGAGGAAATGTTTCAGACAGCACTCCTGGCCATCACCACAATTGGCTGGTCGGGTGCTATGGCGGCTCTTTCCTGGATAAACGACGTTGTTGACGATTTGTAGGTTTGTCCAAAGCCTCCTGGCCGGCGAGGCTTTCCCCTTGTGGACAGGCAGGGGCCTGTAAATGCAAGTTCAACCTGAATCTGGCTGTTTGATCGATCCTCATGGGCGTCACATTAGGAAGCTCAGGGTCTCGTTGTTAGATGCCTGCAACTTTCGATGTTTCTATTGCATGCCGCTGGAAACTAGTTTCATGCCGGTGACACAGCTTCTGACCCCTGGAGAGATCGAGAGAATCTGCAAGTCACTTGTACACCTGGGTATCGAACGGATTCGCGTTACTGGAGGCGAACCCACTCTAAGGAAAGATTTTGAAGAGATTATGTCGCGCCTGGGGAAGCTCCCATTAGACCAGTTAGGCGTTACGAGTAACGGCCTTCGACTGAAAGGCCATTTGGAGCATCTTTGGTCGATCGGATGTCACAATCTCAATTTCAGCCTTGACAGCCTGCAAGAGGAGAGATTTGAACGGATCACCTTCTCTAAGGGATTCCGAACGGTCTTGGATACAATTCTTGCAGCCAGGAGCATGGGGTTCAACGTCAAGATCAATACCCTTCTTCTTAAAGGAAAGAATGATGATGAGATTCTGGACTTTGTACGCTTTTCGGCCCAAGAGGGCATCGAGGTTCGTTTTCTTGAACTCATGAAGATTGGAATTGCTTCGAATGGCCAGAAAGGACTCTTCATGTCAGCGGACGAAGCTATTGACATAATCTCGAAGAGAGAGCTCCTCATACCTGAAGAAGTCGAGCTTGATTCCACTTCAACCGCATTCCGTGCTGAGAGTGGGGCTAGAATCGGGTTCATCGCCTCGGAGTCTCGACCGTTCTGTGGACATTGCTCGAGGTTACGGCTAACCGCGGATGGACAACTGAGATCCTGCTTGATGGCTCCAGGAGGCTGCAGCATAAGGAGAGTCCCGGAAGAGCATCTAAAGGAGGTCGTTTGCCAGGTGATTGCGCAAAAGCCAATGGAACGCAATCCCTCCACCCTTACGAGAATGAATCAAATTGGGGGCTGAATGGCACGCCCCTCCTCGGGTACCAGGTTCATCTTGCGCAACAGCGATTGGTAACGTGGGTCAGGGCGGATTAGAATAGACCCACGAATCAGGGGAACATTGGGGCTTTGCGATTTTCGATTGAGGTGAGTTCTCGGTCGTCGGGAAGCGCAATGCCCGTTGAGAACTTAATGTGAAGGTCTCGCAGGCCACCTTGGCGGGTGGCTGCAACGGGGGGCATTGTTTTGCGAATTATTGAACGCCGTCGGTTTTTGAAGTTCTCCATTTGCGGAGCAGCTGTATTAGCTGTCAGAAGCCATTTACACGCCCAAGTGAAACAGGTCTGTATTTCGACCTACGTCTATAAGAGGGTGGGGAACCTCGAGATCAAAGCAGACGTGTATCGCTTGGGAGGCGAGGGAATCCGTCCGGTTGTCGTCTGGATACACGGTGGGGCACTGATCATGGGCCACCGCGAATGGACCGATGGGCGCCTCAAAGACATGCTGCTCGATGCAGGGTACGTTCTCGTCTCGATCGACTACCGTTTAGCACCGGAAACCAAACTTCCCAATATCATCGAAGACCTCGAAGACGCCTATTCCTGGGTTTATGAACGAGGTCCAGATCTGTTCAATGTGGACACGAGCAGAATAGCGGTGTTGGGGTCGTCCGCCGGAGGGTACCTCACTCTGACAACGGGTTTTAGAGCAGAACCTCGTCCATCTGCACTCGTCTCGTTTTACGGATATGGAGACCTGATCGGCGACTGGTACAGCAGTCCAAGTCCTCATCCGCGTCATCACCAGGTGAAGATGAGCAAGGAAGAAGCCTACCGGCAAGTGAGCGGACCTCCCATTTCTGATTCCCGTGATCGCAGCGGTGAGGGTGGAGCCTTCTACCAGTTCTGTCGCCAACACGGCATTTGGCCGGAGGCAGTTTCTGGATGGGACCCGCACGAGGAGAAAGAGAAGTTCTTTCCCTACATGCCGGTAAAGAATGTCACCGCTGAGTATCCACCGACTCTGCTGATTCATGGCACCTCCGATACTGACGTTCCCTATGAACAGTCCCTGATGATGAGCGGTCAGTTGAAGAGCCAGGGGGTCGAACACAAGCTGATTACGATTCCTGACGCGGAGCACGGACTGGGAGGAGGCGATCCCAAACAGATCGATGCTGCATACGAGTCGGTCCTCAGTTTCATCAATTCCCGGATGAAAAGATAGGTATCAAGTGAAGTGGGCACAGTCGAACCGGATAAGGGAGTGCTGATCATGAGAGCAAAAGGATGCCTGGTGTTTCTGGTTTCAGTGTTAGCCATGGCAGTAGGCTTGGCTGGGGGTGGCGGATTCTCGCCTTCCTGCGACACCTGGGTCGCTCTGCAGGACGCTACTGCTGATGGTTCGGTCATCCTGGCGAAGAACAGTGATCGCCCAACCATGGAAGCGCAGGTCCTGGTCCACTTCCCTCGTAACTCCTATAAGCCGGGTGCCAAGGTCCAATGCACGTACATTGAGATTCCCCAAGTGGCCGAGACCTACGAGAATACCGGCTCGAAGATCTGGTGGACCTACGGATATGAGCATGGAATGAACGAGCACGGCGTGGCAATAGGCAACGAAGCCGTGTTTTCCAGGGAACCCTACCAGTGGGAGGGCGGACTGCTGGGTATGGATCTACTGCGACTGGCTCTGGAACGGGGAAAGAACTCCTACGAGGCAATGCACGTCATCATTGACCTGTTGGCGGAGTATGGACAGGGTGGCGATTGTGAATACCCGGGTGAATTTGGCAAGTCCAACTACCACAATAGCTTCATTATTGCTGACCCCAAAGAAGCCTGGGTACTCGAAACCGCCGGCAAGTACTGGGTAGCAAAGAAAATCGAGCGTGGCGTGTATTCGATCTCCAACATCTACTCGATCGAAAGGGAGTGGGACGAAGC
>JAUWTT010000629.1 GCA_030614585.1 Acidobacteriota bacterium | reverse complement strand
GAGTCAGTTCTTTCGACTTCAGGTCAAGGATGTACGGGTGAGCCTCAGCCGCCGAGACGTATCGAATTACCAGTAGTTTGGAGTCATCGGACGACCAGTCAGCAGGTACCCACAAACCCCCTTCCTGGAGAATCGTTGTGGCTTGGGCCTGGTTGGCTGAACTGGCCACGAGGATATCGAAATCCCTGCCATTTCTACGGGTAGAGAAATAGGCGTATCGATCTCCTCTGTTTGACCAGACAGCGGCCCCATTCCGGGACTCACCATCGGTCAGTAGGCTTGAGACACCCGAGCCAAGATCATACGAGAAGAGTTGGTAGAATTCGGATCCGGCTCTGTCCTTATCGAAGATGAAGCTCTCATGAGAGGAGTCAGGATTAACGCTGACTTCAGATACCGGTTCGTCAAAGAAGGTGAGCTGCTGTCTCGCGCCACCTGCTTCTTTTACCCAATGAACCTGAGAGGTTCTTCCGAATCGGGTCGTGATCAAAACACCTTGCTTAGGGTGAAAGCCCTGGAATCCTGCGGATCGCGTGTTTCGGTACTGCAGCATGCGATCCTTAAGGCTTTGTGGAATCTCTGGAACGTTCTCGAGAACCAGGTTCCCGTGTTCCACGCGAGTCACCTGGCCAAAGGCGAAGCTAGCCAGAAAGCTGAGGAAAAGAATCGAAAGACAAGACCTTCTCACGACGACCTCCTTGTGCATGTCTCAAAGGTTAAGTAACCAGTATAAGCGGAGGGCTCCGCGAGAATTGTGATTCCTGTAGCTGTTTCTTTAGAATCCGTTCCGCACGACCTCCGGATGGCCGGCAACGGTGTTTTCCTTTAACGTGATCCGGTCCGCCTCGCTACCGGAGCAACCAGCCAATTTCACGCCAGGTGATGAGTTGCATCTCGTGTTCTCTGAGCAGCCAGGCGAACCGCTCGCTGGTGAAAAAACCGAAATCCAGCTCCGTGAGGTTCCTCAGCTGTGGGCTTACCCCGAAGGCACAAAATACACAAAGGAAATCAGTGGTGAGGGATTCGCGCTGTAGAGGTTTCTGAGTCCGTTGAAGTGCCCGGTACCAAGCCCATTCAGGTTGACAAGATCGCTCCGACCGGTAAGACGATCGTAGTAGATGCCAGATGCCAGATGCCCGTAGGGTCAATATATTCAGCCGACCTGTAAGTCTCTATCCTACTGAGAATTACAGCTAGCTGACTCTGTCAGGCTCAGCCGATCAGTTGACCTTGGTTAGCAGTTCACTAGATGCTGTCTATTTCGATTTGAAACTGGGACATGTAGCAAACCATGAACTTCATTCTTCATCCTTGGCACCTGCTGATCTACATCCTGGCTAGTTGGGGCAATCGGTATCAACAAGATGCGATTGACTATTTGAGAACAGAGAACCAGATATTGAAGGAGAAACTCGGCAAGCGCCGGATCCTGCTTAATGACGACCAGCGGCGTCGCCTGGCTGTCAAAGGCAAGGTATTGAGCCGAAAGGTTCTGGAGCAACTCATCTCCGTGGCCACGCCCGACACCTTACTGCGCTGGCATCGGGAACTGATCGCCCGCAAATGGGACTACTCCGACAGACGCCGTTCCGTGGGTCGGCCGCGGATTCGCCAAGAAGTTGTCGATCTTGCTGTTCGCATCGCTCAGGTCGGAGTGCCTGAATCGTCTGATCTTCTTCGGTGAGGGTTCCCTACGTCGTGCTTTAAGAGAGTTCAGTGAGCACTTTCACCGAGAGCGTAATCATCAGGGCCTTGACAATCGCCTCATTGATCCGAGTGATGAAGTGGGGAGAACGAAGGGAGATATGGAGTGTAGGAATCGGCTCGGCGGCACGCTCAGATACTATTATCGGAAAGCCGCCTAACCACAACCCCGTCCATTCAACAGGATCACTGCTCAGGGAATGGTACGCCCGGCCATCTAATCGAGTCTGCAGAAGCCGTCAAACCACCGGCACAGATCGGTCGAAATCTCGGGCTATTCTACCGCCTAAAGTCTCCTTCTCAAGGAGTTTAAGAGTCTGCTGAGAATTTTGACCTTACGGGGTCGCATGGTTCTGGACCCGGGTTCAACCAAGAATGACGATGGACGAATATTCCCCTTCACGAGTGAGATCCGCAGGGTTCTGCGAAAGCGAAAGGAGGCCGCAGATAAGCTGAGGCGAGAGGAAGGAATCGTCTGTCCGTGGGTCTTCTGGCGAGGTAATGGACAACCGATCAAGCGCTTTTACAAGGCGTGGAGAACAGCCTGCAAGAAGGCCGGTGTTCCGGGAATGATCCTGCATGACTTTCGGAGGACCGCGGTCAGAAATTTCGTGAGAGTCGGAATCCCTGAACGTGTCGCAATGCAGCTGACCGGCCACAAGACCCGATTGGTATTTGACAGATATCACATCGTCAGCGAAAGGGATCTCGAGATTGCAGCCAAGCGATTGGATCGAGTTGGAGGGCAGCAATGATTAGCGTCGATTTCTGGGATGAGATCAGCTGCGAATGGGGACATGCGGATCTGGACATCCCTGCGGGTTCT
>JAUWTT010000184.1 GCA_030614585.1 Acidobacteriota bacterium | reverse complement strand
TTCTCCCCACTTCATCACTCGGATCAATGAGGCGATTGTCAAGGCCCTGATGATTACGCTCTCGGTGAAAGTGCTCACTGAACTCTCTTAAAGCACGACGTAGGGAACCCTCACCGAAGAAGATCATACGATTCAGGCACTCCGACTTGAGCGATCGGAAAAAGCGCTCAATATGTGCGTTCAAATTCGGACTCCTCGGAGGCAGGCGGACCACATCGGTATCGGTGGACTGCAAGATCTCACACAGCGGCAAGTGCTTTGTGTCCCGGTCGATAATCAAATAACGTGAATCCCGAAGAAAGCCGTCGTGACAATCAGTCAAGTTCCTTCCGACTTGTCTCATCCAGGAAGAATTAGGATAGGGTGTGACGCCAGCAATTTCGACCCGACGAGACTCCAGGCGCATCACAACAAAGACGTAGAAGGTCACCAGTCCTGACCGAGTCCACACTTCGACCGTAGTGAAGTCGGCCGCTGCAATTGAATCCCAGTGAGCCTTCAAGAAGATCCGCCATGACGGCCGATGCTTACGTTCTGGGACAGGTTCGATGCCGTGGGCTTTGAGAATGTTGGCGACCGTAGTATCAGAGACGGTGAGGCCCAGGTTGGCCAAGGCACCCTGGATACGATCGTACCCCCAGGTGGAATTCTCCTGAGCGATACGAACAACCAAGTCGACAATCCGCTGTCGAATCCGCGGCCGACCCACGGATCGGCGTCTGTCGGAGTAGTCCCATTTGCGGGTGATCAGTTCCCGATGCCAGCGCAGTAAGGTGTCGGGTGTGGCCACGGAGATGAGTTGCTTTAGAACCCTTCGGCTTAATACCTTGCCTTTGACAGCCAGGCGCCGCCGCTGGTCGTCATTAAGCAGGATGCGGCGCTTGCCGAGTTTCTCCCTCAAGATGTGGTTCTCTGTTCGCAGATAGTCAATCGCATCTTGCTGATGGCGATTGACCCAACTAGCCCCGATGTAGATCAGCAGGTGCCAAGGATGAAGAATGAAGTTCATGGTTTACTAGATGTCCCCGCTTCAAATCGAAATAGACAGCATCCAGCGAACTGCTAACAAAGGTCAACTGATGGGTTGAGCCTGACAGAGTCAGCTAGCTGTAATTCTCAGTAGGATAGAGACTTACAGGTCGGCTGAATATATCGACCCTACGGGGTGTGGTTTGGAGAACGGCGAATACCGCTTCTAAGAGATTTCATCGATGTGATAACGTCGGCACCAACATGCCGAGCGCGAATGGCGATATCCTGGCAGCTTATCTCGGTGTTGATTTTTCGCCAGAGCCTTCGTTATTGGCAGTGGCGGGGACCGACTCATGAAAGGTGACGAGGAATGTGTCAAGTTCCTGCAATGGTGTCTCCCGCGGATGGGACTGCGCTGGAAGGGGTTTCGGAAAGTCAGGAGGCAAGTCTGCAGACGCATCTCAGAGCGTAAGGCAGAGTTGTCAATCGCCTCTCTTAGTGACTACCAGGACTATATGCTCCAGAACCCTTCTGAATGGACGCATTTGCGTCATTGCTGTCGTGTCACGATTTCCCGCTTCTATCGGGATCGAGCGATATTTAATGCACTCCGTTGGGAGGTTCTTCCGAGCCTGCTGAAATCGCACCTACACGTGAGATCTCTCCGAGCATGGTCCTGCGGCTGTGCTTCTGGCGAGGAACCGTATACCCTCGGCATGATCTGGGAGCAGCTTGCATACAAAGAGTGCACCCTGGAGATCGTTGCTACTGACACGGACCGGGAACTCCTCAGGAGGGCGGAGGTGGGAGTATATGGCGAAAGTTCTCTACGCGGACTGCCGGGTATTTGGAAAGACCGCTACTTTGAAGTGCGAGAGGGTCAGTACAGAATTCAGGATTCACTCAGAACCCCAATTGCCTGGTTTGAACAGGATGTCCTCAATGAAACACCTGTGGGACCCTTTGATCTTGTCTTGTGCAGGTATTTAGTCTTTACTTACTATGGCCTCGACCTACAGGAAAAGATCCTTTCACGAATTGCCAAGTTGATGAATCCAGGAGGTGCACTAATCCTGGGGCAAACGGAAGAGCTCCCTATGTCCGAAGCGTTCGCTCCTTGGATTGCCCCCCTCCGAATCTACGGGCGGCGCAAGAATGATACGTAAATAGCTCCCCTAATCCTGTAGTCTCGGTATCTGTCCATCCTGAGACCGTCCAACAACTTATCAGAGCCACCGACACTCAAGATCGCCTTCTTCGGTTCAGACGTGCCCTCACGATATCGGCCAGCTGTTAATCCGGCTCTCCCGGCCCTCGCGTGCAAGGAAGATACCTTCGAAGGCCAGAACGATTTATCACGTGATGCTGGCCAAATTCTCCCGAGGGTTGTGCCTGCCTTGTGCCCGCGTAGATCCAACTCCAGCTCACTCAGTCCTACTCCAGCCAAAATAGCAGTTAAAGACCGACGGGATTTCTCTATATTTATCAACTAGTTACAAAATGGCGCGAAAGGACTTAAAATCCTGTGCGGGCGAGGCCAATGACGAGTGTCAAATGGCAGCTCCAAGCGGGCTCCGGCGTGTTTGACAGCTTCCTAAACTCCTCTTCGGGACTTGGTTCTTGGTGCTTGGGGCAGGGGATAACCAACGTATGCGGTGAGGGAGACTGGTTCCCGCTAGTACTCAAGTTGTTCTTTCTTGCCAATGACCACAACGCCGCCATCCGAAACCGTAAACCGCTGCCTATCGAGATCGTGATCAACACCGATCCTGAACTTCGGCGGGATCTTCACCAGCTTATCGATGATCGCCTTGCGAACTACGGCTCCCTGACCCACATCCACACCATCCATAAGGACCGAGTCCTCAACCACCGCGTATGAGCGAACCCGGACTCTTGGCGAAAGGATGGAATTGCGTACAGTCGCACCCGAGACGATGACACCTTTCGAAACCAACGAATTAAACGCTTGGCCCCGGCGGTCATCTTCATCATGAACAAATTTGGCCGGAGGCAACGAGGACTGAAAGGAGTAAATTGGCCATTCCGGGTTGTAAAGGTCGAATAGGGGATCAACGCTCACAAGATCAATGTTCGCCAAATAAAAAGCATCCAGCGTTCCAATATCTCTCCAATATCCCCGTTCTCGATGGTTCTGTCCAGGCACTACATTGTCCGCGAAGTTATACGCATAGGCCACCTGCTCTTCGACCAATTGAGGAATAATGTCTCGGCCCAGATCGTGCGTTGAGTCCTCCCGTTCTGCATCAGTACGCAGCGCTTCCTCCAGCACATGCCGCGAGAAGACATAATTCCCCATGGAGGCCAGCGCTTGACCCGGATCACCAGGCATGTGGGATGGCTTCTGTGGCTTCTCCAAAAACGTGTGGATCTGACCACTGTCCAGGGCATGGATGACCCCGAACTCCCTTGCCTGTTCGATTGGAACTGGGATGGCAGCAACAGTCACAGCGGCTCCGGTCTTCAGATGTCGCCTGAGCATCTGCTGGGCGTCCATCCGATAGATATGATCCGAGCCCAAGACCACAACATAGTCGGGATCTTCATCCTCGATAATGTTGAGATTCTGGTAGATTGCGTCTGCGGAGCCGGCGAACCAATGAGGTCCCAGACGCATTTGCGCCGGGACGGGCGTGATGTACTGTTCCAAAAGTGGAGAGAGACTCCAGGTCTGTGCCAGGTGGCGATCGAGGCTGTGGCTCTTGTACTGAGTCAGGACGATGATTCGGCGCAGATCGGCATTCACCAGATTGGAAAGTGCAAAATCAATGAGACGGTACTGACCCGCGAACGGGACAGCGGGCTTTGCTCGATCTTTGGTAAGGGGGGCAAGACGCCTTCCCTCCCCGCCGGCGAGCACAATGGACAAGATGTGTGATCCGGAAGCCATGAAATCCCTTCGTGCCCTTCAGTTGAATACGTTAGCGATGGGACCCGAAGTGTGATCTACCGAGATACCCAAGCTATCAGTTCGCAATGGAATCGAGTATATCAGCATCTTGCTTTACCAATAAGTTGTTCTTAAACTGGACGTTTTATGTGAAGAGTCCGTTTTTCGTTGCGGGGAGTTAAAACGCCATGATCTGTCTCAGGTTCCTTCTACTTTCCCTGGTTGTCCTGTTCCCAGCCTTCTCTCTGGGACAGACTGAGAGCCACCAACTTCTTCAAAGTCCGACGCTGAGCGAAGGACAGATCGTCTTCGTTTATGCTGATGATCTTTGGATTGTGGAGCGACAGGGTGGTCGAGCAATAAGGCTGACATCCGGAGACGGTGTGGAAAGCAATCCAGCTTTTTCACCTGATGGAAAGCTGGTCGCCTTCAACGGAAACTATGATGGGAATACTGATGTTTTCGTGGTGCCGGCAGCCGGCGGAGTACCTCGACGTCTCACCTATCACCCGGTTTCCGACCGCGTCCGGGGCTGGGCACCGGATGGACAGCAGGTGCTGTTTGTTTCGACCCGCAACAGCTATTCCCGTTTTGATCGACTCTTTACTGTTGACTTAAAGGGAGAGCTGCCTGTCGAAGTCCCGTTGCCTCTCGCCTTCCAGGGCTGCTACTCACCGGATGGGCAGAAGATGGCCTACGTTCCACTCCGGGGCGCATTTCAAACCTGGAAGCGCTACAGGGGAGGGATGGCATCGACTATATGGGTAGCTGATCTGGAAGATTCCAGTGTCGAGAAGCTTCCCCATGAAGGCTGGAATGACTTCAATCCAATGTGGATTGACGACACGATCTACTTTCTGTCCGACCGTGACGGCTCGGTCACGCTCTATACATACGGTGTTGACTCCGGTGACGTTGTAGCTGTCATTGAAAATGAGGGGCTGGATATCAAGTCGGCCTCGGCGGGGCAGCAAGGGATTGTCTATGAGCAATTCGGAGAAATCCATCTTTTCGATCTTCGATCCGGTCAGTCTCAGAGGGTGAGCATTCAGGTGGCCGGAGACCTTCCCTCCGTACGATCTGCATTTGTTGAAGTTGACGATGAGATCCAGTATGCGGCGCTTTCTCCTACGGGTGCCCGAGCCGTGTTCGGAGCCCGTGGCGAGATTCTCACAGTTCCCGCAGAAAAGGGTGATATCAGGAATCTGACAAACAGTTCCGGGGTAGCCGAGCGAGATCCTGCCTGGTCACCCGATGGTCAATCGATTGCTTACTTTTCGGATGAATCGGGCGAGTATGCTCTCCACTTACGCGAACAGACAGTCACGGGAGAGACGCGAAAGATTGATCTGGGGCACCCGCCGTCTTTCTTTTATTCACCCGTATGGTCCCCTGATAGCAAGAAGATTGCGTACACGGACAAACGCTTGAATCTCTGGGTACTGGACATTGAACAGGGGGATCCCGTCAAAGTGGACGTCGGTACCTACGATTCTCCGTTCCGATCACTGGATCCCGCATGGTCTCCGGACAGTCGATGGATTGCCTACACGAAGCGCTTGCAGAACCACCTTCACGCCGTGTTTGTCTATGATGTTGAGACTTCGAAAGGAGAGCAAATTACGGACGGCCTGAGCGACGCGCGTTACGCCGCATTTGACCGGGGAGGGAAATACCTTTATTTCACTGCGAGTACAGATGTGGGACCCACAACTGCCTGGCTCGACATGTTCAGTATCAATCGACCGGTTACCCGAAGTGTTTATCTCGTCGTTCTCAAAAAGGATGAACCTTCGCCGCTGGCTCCGGAAAGCGACGAAGAGAAAGGGAAAGAGGAGGGGAGCGAAGAGGATCAGCATGAGGATGGTGATGAAGATGGAGATAAGGACGGTGACAAACAGGATGTCGAGAAATCGAAGGACAAAGAGAAAGTAAAGGTTGAAATCGACTTTGAAGGTATCGATCAGCGAATCCTGGCTCTTCCGATTCCCGCCGAGAACTATGTGGGACTGGCGGCCGGCACAAAGGGAACCCTGTTCCTGACGGAGGTGGGACAGATTCCGACGTTTGAACCTGGCTCTACCACAGTTCAGAAGTTCACACTGAAAGAGAGGAAGGTTGAGAAGCTGATCGAAGGAATCGATGGGTTCCTGCTCTCCCAGAACGGCGAGAAGATGCTTGTGCGGCAGGGGGATCAATGGTTCATCCATGCTACCAAGTCGAAACCGGAGGCCGGAAAAGGAGTCCTTAAACTCAAAGGTATGGAGGTACGCGTCGATCCCGAAGCCGAGTGGAAGCAAATGTACAAGGAGGTCTGGAGAATCCAACGAGACTTCCTCTACGATCCGGGTGCCCATGGCCTGGATCTCGCCTCTGCCGAAAGGAGATACGAACCGTATCTGGAATCCGTTGCCAGTCGTACGGATCTCAACTATCTGTTCAGCGAAATGCTGGGGAACCTCGTTCTGGGGCATGTGTATGTCGGAGGAGGCGCCTTCCCTGAGGTGAAGGATGTTCCGGGTGGGTTGCTTGGCGCGGATTACGGAATCGAGGAGGGTCGCTACTGGTTTTCCCGGGTCTACCGGGGTGAGAACTGGAACCCGGAATTACGTGCTCCACTGACTGAACCAGGTGTCGATGTTCAGGAAGGCGAGTATCTTCTGGCCGTGAACGGGCAGGATGTGGTTCCCTCCGAGAATGTATATCGCTACTTCGAAAACACGGCCGGCAAGTCGGTGATACTGAGAGTCGGGCCCAATTCAGATGGTAGCGATGCGCGAGATGTAACCGTAGTTCCAGTCGAAAGTGAAAGGACCCTGCGTCATCGTGCGTGGATCGACGAGAACCGGCGGAAAGTATCTGAGTGGAGTGGGGGGCGAGTAGGATACGTCTACCTGCCGAACACTGCCGAGGGAGGCTTCACCAACTTCAACCGCTACTATTTCGCCCAGGTTGGGAAGCAGGCAGTGGTGATGGACGAACGCTTTAACGGTGGCGGGCTGGTTGCCAACTACATTATCGATACGATGAGACGTCCGCTTGCAAGCTACTGGACCACGCGTGAAGGTCAGGATTTCTCCACTCCGGCCAATGCTATCTTCGGACCGAAGGCCATGATTATCAATGAGTTCGCAGGATCCGGTGGAGACTGGATGCCGTGGTATTTCAGGGCAGCCGGGCTGGGACCACTGGTTGGGAAGCGCACCTGGGGTGGCCTGGTTGGGATTTACGATTATCCAGCCCTGATTGATGGTGGCCGTGTCACAGCTCCGAGAATGGCGTTTTGGAACCCGAACGGCACCTGGGAAATCGAGAACTATGGCGTGGCACCGGATATTCAAGTGGAATTTGATCCTGACGCCTGGCGGAAAGCAGAGGACCCTCAACTGAAACGGGCCGTGGAATGGGTACTTGAGGAGTTAGAAAAGAATCCACCTGAACAGCATCAGATTCCTGCGTATCCCAACTACTATCGGGAGCAACGGCAACCCTGAGATCCCGAGCCGGGCGTACCTAGCGACGAAATTGTATTTGTTCAAGCCAACGGGTAGGTGTTGCCCATTCAGGGCTCTAACATTGGCGGTTCCTGCTCCGCGGGCTACCGGTCCTGATCGGCCCCCTCTTGCTTCTCAGTGA
>JAUWTT010000494.1 GCA_030614585.1 Acidobacteriota bacterium | reverse complement strand
GAATAGATTTCGGATGCCGGCAAAGAGCGAGACTTCCCAGTTGCCGTACTTTCCGATGTAGCCTGCCGATAGGTTCGAGACGGGGTATGCTTCGGTTAGAACGGAATTCGCGTTATTTGCGTAGAAACGTCCCACGTATTGAAGGTCCCAGTCGGCGTAAAAACCCAGTGAGTGGAGATAGTTGACCCGAGCATGAAAAAGGTTGGCAGGCACTCCCGGGAGACTGTTGCCGTCAAAAACGTTGTCGTCGAGATCGGTGAACTGTTCAAAGGTGAAATCGGAGTAGGTGTAGCTCAGCGACATCTTTAAGCCATCAACGGGAAAGAACAGTAGTGATGTCTCCAGGCCAGTACGTTTCGACTTGCCGGCATTTTCAAAAAAAGTCTGGCCTGAGCCGGACAGTTCGAACGGCAGAAGCTCATCCTCGACTTTGATGTGGAAGATCGCCACCTCGTATCTCATCCGAGCAGGCAGAATGCCCTTCACTCCAATCTCATAGTTCGTTGCAGTTTGAGGGTCTAGCAGCGGGTTGAATCCGGTCGGGCCGAAGGGGTTAGCGAGCTCTGTGGTCGTCGGCGGTTCGAACGAGGTTGAGATGTTCCCGTAAACATGAACCGAAGGTGCGAGGGTCCAGAGCAGGCCGACCATCGGGCTGGGTTGATCAAAGGTGCGGCTGGATGAATTCGATTCGATCTTGTCGTTCACCTCATATCTCAAGAAGTCGTAGCGCACTCCAAAGGTCAGCCTGAGGCGTTTCTTTATGGAGAACTCATCTTGCAGGAAAAGGCCATGGCCCGTTACGTTCTCGGCTTGGTCGGTGGTCATCTCTCCTCGCACACCGAATTCGTTAACAAAGCGTCTGCGGTCATCACGTTGGGCGTCAATATCGAAGCCGATTCTCAGGCTATTCGCGCGCCCGAAGAGGTGCCCCTCATAGATGTAGTCAGCTCCACCACCCAGGAAGAATCGGTTCAGATCGACGCTACCGCCCTGTCCGTTGCTGTTGATGCCGAACGGGAGAAAGTTATCGAAGTCACGCCATACGTAGTAATTACGCAGAGCCACCTTGTGCTCGGTTCCAAACGACTTGTCATAGACGAAGCCCAGCTTCTGTTGAGAAACTTGTTCTCCGGCGTTGAACAACAGGGCCCGTGGCGCTGCCTGCCGGCGGTCTCGCGCGACCTCACCCTCATTCAGCGCGCCGGGATCCTGGGCCTTTGGGGAGTGAACCGCGTTGACCACTGTGGTAAGGCTGGACGTCGGATCAAACTCAAAACGAAACTTGGTGTTGAGAAGGGTATTCCTGGTTTCGGAATGGTCGCGATAGCCTCCGTAGGTCAGGTGGGACAGGGAGCCAAGGTAATTCAGCTTTTTGTATTGACCGCCACCCTTGAATTGATACTTCTGGAAGTCATACGAACCGAATGTCAGGCGACCCTCGAGAAAGGGTTCTTGTGGGCCGTCTTCGGTGAAGATGTTGATCACTCCACCTGCTGCTGCACCGTAGAGGGATGACGATGGCCCACGAATGACCTCGATTCGCTGGATGGAGCCCAGGTCGATGTCGTCCACGCTCGACTGACCGTCGGGCAGTGTGTTTGGGATCCCATCGGTGATTATCTTAATCCCGCGGATGCCGAAACTGGCTCGGGCGCCAAAGCCACGGATGGAGATGCGCAGGTCCTGTGCGAAGTTGTACTGGTCCTGGAAGAAGAGGCCGGGGATTGCAACCAGGGACTCCTGCAGGCTTACCTGTTGACGGCCCCGCTGGATATCGTCCTCACCTACGGAGCCCACTGCGACCGGCACCTCGACCTCCAGCCTCTCGAATGGCGTTGACGTGACTGTGATTTCATGATGCAGGGGATCCAGCTTCTGTGCCTCTTCTTCGTTTTCGGGTTCCTGCGCGAAGGAGACGTTGACCGGCAAGAACAGCAGCACTAGCAAAGGGGCGGAGTTTTGAGTTCTCTTGATCATCAAGCGCCTCAAGATGGACTGTGGTTCTTGAAGCCTAGTGTAACGGATCTCGCCACGCAAGCCTGAAGGGGACGGGTTGCTATGACAAATGACAAATGTCAAATGGCAAGTGTCAAATGGCAAGTGACGTTTACCGAGAAGAAGAGTACGAACATTGGGCCCTTGAGACCCTGTGAAGTGCGAAGTGTGAAGTGCGAATTCGAGACCTCAGGACCCAAGCCCCAAGGGCATGTTGCCCAAATCGACAATGCCGCGAACCACCCGAGGCCGATCGCATCCCAGAGCAGCGAAGGGCCTGGGAGATGAGTCAATGAAAAGTGGAATCTCTGGGCATCAGGCACCTCGGGAAACAACGATTGCCCCTGAAGGGGGCACATGTGTAAGCCCAGGGCGGGAGCCCTGGGTGAAGGAAACAGCCCACATCGTGAGCCCTGTAAGGGCGATACAAAGATCATCAAGCGAAAAAGTATTGCTCATCAAAACAAAGGTGTCGCCCCTTCAGGGCTTGATTCGTGGTGACAACTCTTATTCCCAGGGCTCCCGCCCTGGGCTTACACATGCCGCTCCTTCAGAGCTTTCCTCGGAACAAGAACCCTTTTGGGCAACAGACCCCATGCCTCAAGGGCCTGTTGCCCAAAGGAGAGACCAGCGTGCCCGGACCCTGAAAGGGCCCGGCTCCGTATAAAAATGATGGTGATCTTCAACGAAAGCCGTAAAAACACCACGTTTTCTCGATACGGAGCCCCGGGATTCCAGACCGGGGGCTTAATATTGCGCTCCATTTCGTTTGGGCAACAGACCCTCAAGACACAAGCCCCGATTTACTGATAGGCTGATTCTGTGCCAAACCTAAGGACAGGCTCTTTGATTGTGCGATCAGCATTGGGATACGTGTCTCTGATTCTAGTAGGAGTGTGCGTTTTAGCTGGGTGTCGCCAGAAGCCCGAAAATGATTTGACTAGTCGGGTCGACGAGATCTTTGCTGAGTGGGATCGATCGGACAGCCCGGGTTGCGCGCTTGCAGTCATCAGAGACGGTCAGATTGTCTACCAGCGTGGTTACGGAATGGCTGATCTGGAGCACGATGTTCCGATAGAACCAGACTCGGTCTTCTACATCGGATCAGTTTCCAAGCAGTTCGTTGCAATGACGTTGCTGCTTCTCGAGGAACAGGAAAGACTCTCCCTGGATGATGATATCCGCAAGTATCTTCCCGACTTCCCGGACTATGGGACTACGATTACGATTAGGCACCTCATCCACCATACAAGTGGCATTCGGGACTACCTCGAACTCTGGGTACTTTCCGGGAGAGACTATCTTGATCGAGTGCCGGCACAGGCCGCCTATGACCTTATCTGCCGTCAGGAGAAACTTAACTTTCAGCCGGGAGATAGGCACCTTTACTCGAATTCCTGTTACTTCCTGATGCCATTGATCGTGGAGAGAATCACCGGTCAGTCGTTCAAGGATTTCGCTCGGGAACAGATTCTTGAGCCCCTGGGGATGGATGACACCCACTTCCACAGTGAAACGAAGCACGTTATTCAAAACCGGGCAGTTGGCTATGAGCAGCAGGAAAAGGCAGTTTCGGCAGCCTGGCCATGCGCTTTGCCCTGGTTGGTTCGGGTGGCCTCTATACGACCGTGCGTGATCTGGCGAAATGGGATGAGAACTTCTACGAGAACAGATTGGGCCGAGGAGGCTCCGAACTCATTGAGAAGATGTACTCCAATGGCCGCTTGAGCGATGGAACCGAAATTGACTACGCCTTCGCCCTTGTCAATGGGAGCTACCGGGGACTCCGAACGGTTCAGCACGCGGGTGCTTTAGGCGGTTACAGAGCTCAACTTCTGAGGTTCCCGGATCAGAGGCTTTCGGTAATTATCTTGTCGAATCTTG
>JAUWTT010000332.1 GCA_030614585.1 Acidobacteriota bacterium | reverse complement strand
TCACTTGAGGTGCTCCAGCACTTCCCTTCAAGAAAGACGATTGAGAGTCGTCGGGCAGGCCGACAAAGACGGGTCCTCTGAAGCCATCCGCCCGAACATCGGCCCCAAAGCATCCGGCAAACGGTATGGACTTTCCCGAGTTCATAGCTATGACCCTGAGCTCAGCGATTCAATACGTTAACCACAAAAGCACGAAAGCACTAAGCTCCGCAAGGCGACGTTTTCTCCCCCGCGTCGTCCGACGGCACTTCGTTCGATGGAATCGTCCTTAGTGTCTTCGTGCTTTTGTAGTTAATTTCCAAAGACGGAATTGAGGCTTCCAGACAGCTGCCCTGACATCTGATGGATCAGTAATTCTCGTCAATACGGTACTCAGCATAGGCATCCGGAGTTTCCCACAGTCTGACCGAGATTACCGGAAGGTTCAGTTTCTCAGCTTCTTCGAAGATCAACCTGGCAATATTCTCAGCAGTCGGATTGTCATCCATCAGGAAAGGTGGTTCACCTGCACCCGTCAGAGCCTCAACCAGGGGGTCGTCGCTACGGAGCAGCATTTGATGGTCCAGTTCTTTGTCGATGAACGCAGAAAGAACTTCGGCGACGTCTCCGAAATCCATCACCATCCCGACTTCATTCAGGCTCGCTGTGCTGATTTCTATTTCTGCAACTGCGTTATGCCCATGAGGATGGGCACACGGTCCGTCATAGTCCATCAATCGGTGCCCGTAACAGAAATACAACTTCTTGACGATGGTAAACATCTTTGCAGCTTAGTTTAGTTCATCTGGACGAATAGACAAATAACTCCTACCTCAGAATGGTAAACAGCTTTCTGGGACCGTGCACACCGATAATCAGGGTCTTCTCGATGTCCGCAGTCCGGCTGGGCCCCGTCACTAGAAGGCGAGCGCTCTCGTGCTGCCCCAAATCGACCGACTGAAAGAACTCCCTGTGATTCATCAGAACATCTTCTGGAGACAGGAGTACCACGTGGATCGGCGGCAACACTGAAAGAATGCGACTTCCTGCTGCCGCACTGCTCTCCACAATCGTGCCGGTCTCAGCTATCCCCGTTTCGGCACTGGCTACGGAAACAGCCACTTCCGGAACATCCACCTGGTCGAGACTTCGAATCTCCGCTTGCACAGGGAGCTGGAATCCCTGCTCGGCATGCTCACTGACCAGAACCCCCGACTCTCCGCCGTCCTGCGACCTATTCGAGAATTCGAAGGGAATCTTATGTTTCTCGAAAATGGCAGCCTTCTCCCAAAGCAGATGAACCGCCCCCGCATCCTCAAGAACTCTGCGCATCGCGGCCGTGAAGTTCTCGTCGCTCTGCCCATCCAGCACAACCGTACCGGCCTTTTCGGCCTGGCGTTTGAAAGTGTTCAGTGGATCGTCGAAATCGGGGAACTCGGGCACAACCTCCGGAAGAACCTCTGAGGCCTCCCGGTTCTGAAAATCTTTCAGTCTGCTCAGGATCGCTTCTCGGCTCAATGCTCCGCCCCCTCAGATTCACGGTACTCACGGAACCTCTTCGGCGCCAGCCCGGGGACATCGCGATCCTTCTGCCAGGCAGAGACCGGTGGGACCGCCGGCCTGAACCTGCCGTTTCGAAAGAGCACGGACTGCAGACGCCTCAACCAGCGCGAAGCGATTGCATAGCGACGCGATGAGGACACGACCCAGGCCCACATCAGCATTCCGATCCGTTCCGGACGGAACCGTTGAATCCCGTGGTTTCTGGCCTCCTGCACCTGTTGACGCAATCTCAGTAGGATCTTTGGAATCTCTATCTTGACAGGGCAAGTCTCTTCACAGGCACCACAAAGCGAAGAGGCAAACGGGTGTTCTTCCACAGCGGCGATCGGGAACATCTGAGGAGTCAGTATTGATCCGATCGGCCCCTGGTAGACGGTTCCATAAGCGTGTCCCCCCAAGCGTTGAAACACGGGACAAATGTTCTGGCACGCGCCGCAGCGGATACAGGTCAACGTCTGGCGAAGGAATTGATCTTCATATATTTGACTTCGCCCATTGTCGACCAGGATCAGAAAGAACTCTTCAGGCCCGTCGAGTTCCCCCTCCCGTTTCGGACCTGAAATCAAGTTCACGTAGCTAGTCAACCTCTGCCCGGTCGCGCTCCGGGTCAAGAGCTTCAATAACACGGACAAATCGACGGTCCTGGGAATCACTTTCTCGATTCCCATCAGTGCGATATGAACTCGAGGGAGAGACGTGGACAGCCTGGCGTTTCCTTCATTCTCTACCACCACGATTGTGCCGGTCTCGGCTACCCCAAAGTTCACTCCGGAAATGCCAAGGTCGGCCTCCAGGAAGTGCCGGCGCAGGACATTACGCGCGGTCAGGGTCAGTTTCGCGACGTCGTCCGTCGGCTCCATGCCCAGCTTCGCCTCAAACAGCTCTGCCACGTCGTGACGTGACTTATGTAAGGCAGGCGTGACGATGTGAGAAGGCATCTCATCACACAATTGGACAATATACTCCCCTAAATCCGTTTCAATAACCTCGAGACCTCCCTTCAGGAGCCCCTGGTTCAGGTGGATCTCCTCGCCAAGCATGGTCTTACTCTTAACAACTTTGCGGACTGCCCTTTCGCGGGCAATTGTCAGAATCATCCTGACGGCATCTTCACCCGATTCGGCCCAAAGGACTTTGCCACCGTGGCCGACGACATTCTTTTCCAGCTTCTCGAGGTAAAAGGGAAGTTTCTCCAATGTGTGTAACTTAACCCTGCGGCCGTAGTCACGAAGCTCCTCCCAGTTTTCGACTTCAGACACTGCCTCGTCGCGACTTTCCACTGAGCGCTGGAGAGCAGGGAACAGTGTCGCCTGAAGGCGCCTGTCCGCCAATGCAGATGCGACGTCAATTTTTATCCGATTCATTTCACCAACAACTCCGCCAGATGCATCGTTTCAACTGGGATCCGTTCACGTTTCAGGAGTCCATCCAGATGCATCAGACAGCTCACATCATTAGCAATCACATACTCCGCTTTCGATTCCTGAATCCATCTCAACTTATCCCGGCCCAATTCCGCTGATATATCGGGAAACTTGACCGAAAATGTCCCGCCAAAACCGCAACACCTTGTCGAGTTCTTCATCTCCACAAACTGAATGCCCTCTACTCCACGTATCAAGGTTCTGGGCTGCTCCGAAATTCCAAGTTCACGCAGCTGGTGACACGAATCGTGATAAGTGACGGTCCCACTGAAGCGTGCACCGGTCTCAACAACTCCCAGTTCCGAGACCAGAAAATCCGACAGTTCGAAGGTTCTCGAAGCAATCGCAACCACTTCCTGATATTGAGGAGACCCCTCAGGAAAGATGTCGAGCATGTGACACTTGATCATGGCTGCGCACGAACCCGATGGAACAACGATCGTCTCGACGTCTCGATAAACTCTTATGAAATGAGAGACGACTTTCCGAGCTTCAGAAGCATAGCCGGTGTTGAAAGCAGGTTGGCCGCAGCAAGTCTGGCGAGGATCGCAATCGACTTCTACGCCCAGCCTCCGAAGCAAACGGACGGCGGAGGCTCCTACCTGAGGAAACAGCTGGTCAACCAGACATGTTGAGAAAAACGAAACTTTCATTTAGTGCCTGTCGTTGCTGGACCTGACTATCATACAATGCTTGAATCTGCCCCCGATCGCAATGCCAGGAACGGCACGGCGGGAAATTCGAAACTCGAAGCTCGAAATTCGAAACATTTGAGCAACAGCCCCCACGGACCTGTGTGGTAAGATTCGCTTGACCCATGGGCGATCTATTGCGCACAATTCCCCCAAAACCGGTGGCAATTTCAGGGATGATACTACTGGCCCTGGTGTTGATTGCTGTCTTAGTGACTGGGCCGCATACAGAATCTCTGGCCCAATCTTCTGCCTGGCTCGAGAAAGACGCTCGTATACCCGTCGATCTTTCTGGTTCTTTCTACACAGTTGACGGAAAGGAAACAACGTTAAACGAGTATTCGGACGATGTGCTCTTTCTCAACTTCTGGGCAACGTGGTGCGGGCCGTGCCGGGCGGAAATGCCCTCGATCGCTGCGTTACAGGACAAGCTCGGTCGCAAAGGTTTGCGGGTACTGGCAGTTACAGACGAGGATTTCTCGACAGTAGAAAGCTACCTGAAGAGCAATCGGTTTCCCTTTACTGTGCTTATCGATCAAGAGGCCAAATTGTCTGGCCGGCTCCGAATCTGGGCAGTTCCCTGGACTTTGATCCTGGACAAGGAGCGCAATCTGGTTCACTTCCATTCGGGGGCCCGTCTTTGGGATACTCCGGACGTCGTGGAAAACCTCGAACACATTTTGAACGAATGAAAAAAAGCTACTTCTTTCAATGCATCAATGCTTCTTGCGGGGCGACCTATTCTGCGACCCGGAAACTCTATCGTTGTCCTTCGTGCTCCGATCTCCTCGATCTTTCTTACGACTTCTCGAACCTGGATCCCGATCAGTTGAAGAAAACCTTTCGGGAAAGAAGAACATCCAACCATCCCCTCGACGTGAGCGGAGTCTGGCGCTTTCGTGAAATGCTCCCGTTCGAGCCGCAGGATCTCGAAAAAGCGGTAACGCTTGGAGAGGGTAACACTCCTCTGATCAAAGCTCCTCGTTCGGCGGAGTACGCGGGGATCAAGAACCTGACCATCAAACACCTGGGATGGAATCCCAGCGGCTCCTTCAAGGATTACGGGATGACCATTGCGGTCTGTCAGGCGCGCAAACTGGGATCCAAAGTAGTCGCATGCGCCTCTACTGGAAACACCTCAGCCTCGATGGCTGCCTACTGTGCGCGTACCGATCTGAAGCCCGTTGTCTTTATTCCTGAAGGACAGATCGCGTACGGCAAACTCTCCCAAACTCTCGATTATGGGGCACTAACGATCCAGCTTAAGGGCGACTTCGATGTGGCAATGGGATTGGTTGAGGAACTTTCAAGTGAGACGGACCTCTACCTGATGAATTCTATTAACCCCTTTCGCCTGGAGGGGCAAAAAACGGTCATGTACGGGCTCTTTGAGCAGCTTGACTGGAGGATTCCCGACCGTATCGTCGTCCCCGGGGGAAACTTGGGCAATAGCTCGTCGTATGGTAAGGCCCTTATCGAGCTGAAGGAACTGGGTTTCATCGACAAGGTCCCAAGGATCACGATCATTCAGGCTACGGGTGCCAGCCCCCTTTACCGGACTCTCGTATCGAGTTCCTCCGAACTAGTGCCGGTCGAAGATGCTTTCACGCTGGCAAGCGCGATTAAGATTGGGCACCCGATCAGTTGGAAGAAGGC
>JAUWTT010000221.1 GCA_030614585.1 Acidobacteriota bacterium | reverse complement strand
TCGGAATCGTAAACTGCTCTTTCGAGTGAACCCACCACTATCCATTTGACCTCGTACCGGGACAGCAGCTCCTTCGTTTCTGCCAGATCCGTTGTGTTGAAAAGCCGCTGAACGTCGTTGATCCTGCGTTCGACAAGGCCGCCCGGGACCTGTCCACGCTGTTGCCGCTGATGCCAGTCCCAACCAACGATCGATGGCAGACCGGTGAACATGGTGATTCGGTTCCCCCTACGGTAAAGCGCCGGGTGAGTATTGGCTTCCGCAATAACCGGAGTGCCTGAAACCCTTTTCCGCAGCCAATTGACCGCATCCCGGTCGGAGTGGAGTGGAAGTGCTTTTCCGTCAAACTCAAACTCTGCAGAGTCCATAAAGGAGGCTCCATCGAGGCTCCAACTTTCCACACCCTCAAAACGATCCCGGACCCTCGAGTACGTGCCTACGACGGGGTAAGCCGATGCCACCAGAATGAGTGACAGCATCGTTCCAAGCCACACCTTATTGACCAGCGTGCTCCGCCGCTTCCATTTCCACAGTTTCGCCGCCGCGTAGGCAGACGCAACTCCCCAAAACACCCATATCTGGAGATAGCTCTTGAAGACCGTGTTCATTCGCCCCACATCACCTTCAACTACGAAGACCTCTACCCCGGCACCCATCAGCAGACCAACCGCACTGATCGCCAGAATCAGCTTCGAAGTCACGGCAAGTCCGATCTGGCTCAACAGGAGGCAGGCAAGGATGAACAAGAGCAAACTGAATCCGGCGACCCGGAAATCGCTTACGAGCAAGGCCAGCCCCAGCAAGATGCCAATTACCGTCAATCGGACCACCCATTGTTGCAGCGCGCCAAGGCTGCAGAGGCGGTTGCGGAGTCTCGTATATCGTTTGATCCTTTGCGGCTGTCTGATCGCTCCCCGGATGATCCGAAGCTGGAATGGCCACCTGTCAAGCCGGGTCAAGAATGCCCACAACACCGTGGTGATGAGCACGAGAAAGACACCGAAGACCGCAAAGAAGTCAATGAAAGGGGTATTCGAACCGTTCCACAGCTTGATGCCACCCACAGGTGATGAATACCAGTAGTGAAACGGGGCAAACAGGACTGCTGATACGAACAGAACAGCCAAGAAGGCCAAGTTTGCAACTACAACTCCCTCCCTTGCCAGGGCAAATCTGAGCAGTATTGCAACTAATATCACCAGGGAGTAAGCGGGGACATCCCACGTGTTCGTGGCCCAGAGACCGCCCAGTGCCAGGCCCACCCAAAGTACCAGCCACCCGAAGGAGGCCCACTGGCTCAAGGTCAACCCTGAATACCGGATGGCTCCTCTTCCCACTGCGGACGACAGCGGGAGAGTTTCTTCCCCAAGGGACTTTCGCGGCTGCCAGGTCAGGATACACACTGATAATCCCAGGCACAAAAGAGCCAGCGGAAGAGCCATAGCATGTGCGTGTAAGTCTGCAAACAGGAACGTGAAAAACGGGAATTCGGTGATCGGGCCAGGCTCAGATGGCAGATGCGAAATCAGGCGACTCGCATTCCAATACCAGGCTTCAGGTGGACCTGCGAGGCCGGCTCCCCCAAACAATGTCAAATACAGACCATGAACAGCCCTGGTCATCGTTTGAAGTCCAGGGATCGTGGTTTCCAGTTCCAGGGAACTCACCTGACTCAGGCGCTGGAGCAGGAGTCTCCCCACACCCAGGTTCCCTACTATGGCCACAAAGAAGGTTCCCAGGAGGGCAAACCCGATCGCCTGATTCCGAGGCTTTCCTCTTCCCGGCCGTAGAAGATTCAACACCACTCCAAAGGCCCCGAGTCCAGTCAGTGAGAAGATCGTAGGGATCGCCAGGTTATAGCCGACTTCAGGGATGATTCCGGTAAGTTTGATAATGGCCCCGTATAAGACAAACCCGAAGTAGTAGTAGTTGATATATCCCCCGGCAAACCAGGGATCGTAAGGCGGGAAGGAAACCGATTTGACGACTGCGTTTAGATACGAGAAATCTATCGGCTTCTCCCCACCGCGCCATGGATGCCAGAGATCAGGGTTCGCTGCTCTAATCACCACAAATAGGAGGAACAGGGTCAGAAACAATACCTCTTCCGTCAGAATCAGACCTCGGTGTGAGCTCCAGATCTCTCTGATCCGGGTGCGATATCTCCAAGTGAAGCACCCACTCACCAATATGATAGCGACAAGACATCCGTACAGTGTCGCTCTTGAGAACTCCACAATCTGGAGACTCGAGGCGTACCAACCCAGCCATCCAAACAGCAGCAATCCGCCCGATTTCGTTAGCGAATACCCTTTATCAGTCAGGTTCTTCGTGAAAGGGAGCAGAATTGGAAAGCACAGCAAACCTAAGATCTCCACTACGATGATCCAAGTGGCCACGGGGTATCGATTCGGGAGACTACCCGGATCGAAAAGGCTACTCCAAGTGCCTCTTTCCTGTTGCAGTTCCCACCGTTCCGGAGGCAGCATGAGACCGTGTCGTGTCCTGGTTGCCTGTTTGGGAGACAACTCAATCCTGGATTCGAGGTTACGGCCCAACAGCTCACGAGTTCGATCTGAGCCATATCCCTCCCCCTTCTCGAAGATCAGGACTCGGGGATGGTCGTAGACAGTGAACGCCTCCTCGGCCGATGCGTCAGGTATCGAAAGCGTGAACAAGTTTGGGAAGGAACTGAATTCCGCAATCTTGTTCCATCCAAGTGAACCGTCGAAGAGGGAGCGATAGAATCGTGAGGTCATTGGGTAACGCCCCGGGAGCCGGGGAATCGATTCGTACAAACGGTTACTACTCAGAACGATATAGTCGGCCTGCTCCAGCCAGTTGACTGCTTCCTCCAATTTGTCCTTCGTATCCGGGTCGTACCACCGCATCTCAACCCGTGGGTAACTCCCGGGATCGAATCCAGCGGCGGGAAGAGGAAGGGCGTCATCCCAATGTTCATTCGCAATCGTCGTTCCGGGTTGGAGGTTCTCGTAAATCCAGGAACTTGCTTCGACTCTCGTGTGGGGACGAAAATATATCCCGGTGAACGCAATTGCCCACAGTCCAGTTGAGAAAAGCACCGTAATCATGAGGGCAACAGTTGCTGTTCGAACCCGTTTCCGGCCCCCGCTCAGTCTCTTGCTCTTGCCCCAATCCATCAACCAAATGAGAAACCAGGCGGCCATGAGGGCTAGTAAGGGGTAGATGGGCAGAAAATAGCGCATCGACTTGACCCACTGGGTTCCCTGGTAAAGAAAGAAGGCGCCTATCCACAGAACCGGGACGAGATGAGCGAATTCACGTCGCCGCAGCAAACGCACCAGTCCGAAGCCCCATCCCGCCCAGGCTATGATTCCGAGTGGCAAACCCAAACCCCAAAGAACCCTGTTCTTCAGGGGAAACCAGAGGGGCATTCGATCTGTCCACTGGTGTCCCGGCGGGAAATCGACATCACCGCTTACCAGGGCCCGCACCTCGTGAAGATTCTCCAGCCATCCTTCACTGGGTAACATTCCGAAGAATCCCGGTCCCTGAAAGGCGTAAGGTTGAAAGATGCGGAAGATGAGGAACGCCACCAGTAGAAACAGAACTACCCTGGACAGGCTTACCTCAAGAAAAGACAGGTTTGCCCGGTTTTCGTCCTTCCGCCGGGATTCTCGGAAGTGGACGAGTATCACTACGATAACCAGTAACGCCACCAGAAAGACTGAAACTTTGCAGGCCAGCGCTAGTCCGAAGAATAACCCGGTAAGGACACAATCACGCACTCGACCGTGGCGCTGGATTCGAACCATGAAGTGGAGGCAAACCAAGGTGAAGAAGGTGCTGAAGCCGTCGACCACGAAGAAGTGTGCATGTTGTATCGGGAGGACAGCTACTGCATAGAACGCTGCAGCCAGCAGCCCGATCCGCCTGTCCTCATACAGTCGCCACCCGAAGAAAAAGAGCAGGATGACGGTACCAACGTCGAACAAGCCGCTGAGAAAGCGTCCGACTAGATACACCTCGTCATACCCGGACATGCCCGTCAGAATCGAGAGTGCCTTGACCATATGCAAGGGGAAGGTACCGTAGGGGAAGAAGTCGAACCCGACATTTCTCGGGTTCAGGGTCGATTTACTTTCGTCGAAATAGTCGCCAACACTGGAAGGCCACTGAAGAGCCCCTTCCACCATGGTAAGAAACCGCTCATCGGGATGCAGGTGCCTCCCCTCGTCCCAATCGAGGCCAACAAAGCGAAGGCAGCCGGCAAACAGAATCGTCACCAGAAGGCACCCAAGCCAAAGTGCCGGACGACGGTTTATAGGGCTTCGACTTGTCACCGGGTCGTTTTCCAACCCTTCCTCCATATTCCAGGTAGCTCGACGCACTCGATTTCCCGTTTAAGGGGATTGCCCCGCCACGCCCCTCGAGAACAGATCATAACGGCCGACACCAGAGGAACAAAAGTCCGTCGGTATCGGAAAGGATCTGCCCATGCTCACCCTGGCCCCATAGGTTCTGAATTAGGTCAAACTCGTTCCGCCTCTCGGGATGGAAGATGTAGAGCGCCTGCTCATCTACGTTGAATTCCAGGGCATCTCCCTGAATTGGATCAATAACGTCAATGATCGGAGTGTTGCGCACCAGGAACTTGAGTGTTCCGAAATCCCCGTACATGAAAGGTGCTCCGAAGAACACTACTTCCTTGACCGACTTCTGGTTATTGATAAACCGCGCCATTTCGGTAGCAATGTACGCCGTAGGATTGCCGTACGTTCGCCGCGGTGTGAACTCGAAGAAGTAGAACCAGACACTTGACGCCCCAATCCACAGTGCGCAAGCGAGAGAGATTCCCCTTGCGACCCTCTTGCCGAGTCTTGCTGATGCCACGAGGAATCCAGAAAAGTGGACAATACCAATACTAACCAGGCCGGCTAACAAGGGAGCTAACATAACGAGCCTCTGACTCTCGGGTGGATTTGTGAGTAGTGCTGCTCCGAAGGTGAGGACTAGAACCAGGGAACCAAGAACCCAGAAATAGGATCTCTCTCGAAGCTTCATCAATGAAACTACGGTTCCCAGCACAAAAAAGATCGAGGCAAAAAAACCAAGAAAGGGGCGCTCGGGATAGTAATGAAAAGATCGATCCGCATAGTAGGAGATCGAGAAAAACGCTTTCTTGAACTGTTCCAGAATCAACACCACCTCACTCTGACCGGTGTTATGTGTCGTTTGAGAAAGCCAACCTGATTGAAAGATTCCTACCTGATTGAAACGCGAAAACAGAGCTTCGGGTTGAGTGTGATAATAAACCAATATCGGCATGGCAGAGACTAGGAAGCCGAGAGCAATGAGCCCAGAATGGACCAGGAACTTCCTGGCGCTAAGTTTGGATGTGAAAGCACTGTGAAGTAACGCCAGACCGAATATCAATGGGATGATCCGGGCTCCGAAGTAGAAATACCAGCCAAGACCTGTCACCAACCCAGCCGCAACAAACCAGATCTCTCGCCCTTCACGGATTGCGATGAGTAAGCAGAAAAGGGCACTGCCATAGAGCACTGTGTCAACGATGTGATGGATTCCGACACGACTGTAGTGAACGTGCAGATCATGCGTGGCCAGCAGAATCAGAGCCATCTGGGCTACGGCCCTTCCGAAAAGTCCACGAAACAGCAGGTAGTTTGTCACAAGGGCGAGGGTACCCACCAGGGCTGAGAAGATCCTTAAGCCCAAGACCCCGGAACCGAATACCTTCATTGCCACCGCCTTGGCAAAGAAACCCATTGTAGGTACAGCAAACCAGCCGGTCGCAAACACGTTGTGCCGACGCCCTTCCAGGAAATCCAGAGCCCAACAGCCCACAGTCCCGCTATCTCCTGAGATGTTCTTGGGGATTTCTGTAAGGAATATGGTCCTTAACAGGAGCCCGACAAACACGATCCCAGAAACGATTGCAATCTCCGCCCAGGGCATGGGACGTGGCACGATGGTCTCTGACGAGTCTGAACGAGGGCGGTGGAAGCTGAGCAGAATCAAGCCCATTGCGGTGAGCCAAATCACCAACTCGTCAATATAGGAATCGCCTCCTTTCAGAGAACGCAGACCAGCCCAAAAAGAAAGGAAGACACTCAGGAGAACAAGGCCCCTTCGCCAGAACCGCTTTCCAACCCGAGAGATGCGATCATGCATTCTCTCGGCTCGATTGTCGCTTGATGGACGAGAAGCCCTCTCACTCCTCCGGATTAGAATGCCAAAGGCTATTACGCCCGCTACGAGCAGTATCACACCGTCTAAGAAATAGTCGGGCTTGAAAGAGAAGTAGTACTGGCTTAGAACCACCAGAGTAATCGAAACTAGGAGGAGAATTCGGTCCTTCATCTCAACTCCGATCCTAACGATCCATTGTCAAAGTCAATCAGACCTCTTCAAGGTTACAAGCGCTTCAACGTGCAAACAAAGAAAAGATATGCCCCATCAGATTGGGGATCGGCCAGGTAGTGAGCCCTCAGCCAACGGTAAAACAACTTCTGAAATGGGTTTCCTGGTAGCCGCCACGACCCAGTCAGCTTCCAGCTTAATAAGTTGGGTACGCTCAGATAATGTGCCAGGTCAAAGGCGTAGTGGCTCCTGGGAGGCATGTAGTAATGCCAACTGCGAACCACTAGTTGGAAACGATCTAAGCGCTCGATCCAGGTTTCGGGATCATCGGTGTGATGGTGAATAGAGTGACGGTTGAACCAGTTTCCGTACCACTGCGAGAGCTTCTTGAGTCCGAACCCGC
>JAUWTT010000563.1 GCA_030614585.1 Acidobacteriota bacterium | reverse complement strand
GTTCAGTATCATCCCGAGGCCTCGCCGGGTCCCCATGATTCACACTACCTGTTCGATGACTTTATTCGCCTGATGAGTGTGAAGTAGTGGGCAGAGACTCTGTGGGAAACGGTTCGGGAGGTTCGAGTGGGAGGAGTGTCTTTCGCCCTTGGCTTAGTGATGATCGGGGAGTGGAGAAAAGATGCCGAAACGGACTGACTTAAGAAAGATCCTTATAGTTGGATCTGGGCCAATAGTCATTGGACAGGCCTGCGAGTTTGACTACTCCGGAACCCAGGCATGCAAGGCTCTATTGAGTGACGGGTTTGAGGTTGTCCTGATCAATTCAAATCCCGCCACCATAATGACCGACCCGGAGTTTGCCACTCGGACTTATGTTGAACCTCTCACGACCGAGTACGTCGCCGAGATTATCCGAAGGGAAAAACCGGATGCTCTTCTCCCGACCGTCGGAGGACAAACCGGTCTCAACATCTCCGTTGAGTTGAGTGAACAGGGGGTCCTCGACGAGCATGGAGTTGAGATGATTGGTGCCAAGTTGCACGCGATCAAACTCTCGGAAGACCGTCGTCAATTCAGGGCAGTGGTGGAAGACATCGGCTTGGAAGTGCCCGTTTCCGGGTTCGCCAACAGCTTGGGGGAAGCTGAGGCGCTGGTGGAGATGGTTGGATTGCCCGCGGTGATCCGTCCTTCGTTCACTCTGGGAGGTAGTGGCGGAGGGATTGCTTTCAACAGCGAGGAATACGTCGAAATCGCGACCCGAGGACTGCAACTATCTCCAATCCACGAAGTACTGATTGAGGAATCGATTATTGGATGGAAAGAATTCGAGTTGGAGGTGATGCGCGACCTCAACGACAATGTTGTCATCATCTGCTCAATTGAGAATTTTGATCCGATGGGAATCCATACCGGTGATTCCATCACCGTGGCTCCTGCACAGACTCTGACCGATAAGGAATACCAGATACTCCGTGATGCAGCCATCAAGATCATTCGAAAGGTCGGTGTCGAAACGGGAGGATCCAATATTCAGTTTGGCATCCACCCGGATACGGGGAAAATGGTCGTCATTGAAATGAATCCAAGAGTCAGTCGAAGTTCAGCGCTGGCGTCAAAGGCGACCGGGTTCCCAATTGCGAAGATCGCCGCCAAACTGGCGGTTGGATACACCTTGGATGAAGTTCCGAACGATATCACGCTGAAGACCCCTGCCTGCTTCGAGCCGACCCTGGACTATGTTGTTGTGAAAATCCCGAAGTGGACCTTTGAGAAATTTCCCGAAGCGGAACCGATCCTGGGTACGCAGATGAAGTCAGTGGGCGAAGTCATGGCGATCGGAAGGACTTTTCGAGAGGCTTTCCAAAAGGGTATCCGGTCTCTGGAAACCGGCAAGACGCTTGCCGATGAAGACGTAGCAACTGAGAACTTGTTGGAGAGTTTGGTGAAGCCCAATCCCCAGCGGCTTGCTCAAATTCGATTGGCCCTGCTGAAAGGCTCCACCGTGGACGAACTCTACCGTCTTACGGGGATTGACCGCTGGTTTCTCGATCAGTTCGATCAGATCGTGGAAACTGAACGCATCATCGGTCAAGAAAGCCTCGATTCCATCGAGCCGGATTTGCTGCTCGAGGCGAAGAAGAGCGGTTTCTCGGATGAGCAACTGGCCCAGTTGCTCGGAAGTGATTCTGAGCCATTAGACTCACTATCTGTTTGGAACTACCGTAAGGAGAAAGCAATTTGGCCGGTGTTCAAGCGTGTGGACACCTGTGCGGCTGAGTTTGAGTCCTATACACCCTATCTGTACTCGACCTTCGAGAAAGAGGACGAATCAAATCCAACCGATCAAAGGAAGATCGTCATTCTTGGAAGCGGTCCCAATCGGATCGGCCAGGGTATCGAGTTCGACTATTGCTGTTGCCACGCCTCCTTTGCCCTCAGGGAAGCTGGTTTTGAGACGATAATGGTGAACTGCAACCCGGAAACTGTTTCAACCGATTACGACACCTCGGATCGACTCTACTTCGAGCCTCTCACGTTGGAAGATGTGCTGACGATTGTCGAGAAGGAGAGGCCCGAAGGGGTGATTGTGCAGTTTGGTGGCCAGACTCCACTGAAGTTAGCTCAACCTCTCCACAACGCCGGCGTACCCATCATCGGGACATCGCCTGATTCAATTGACCTGGCCGAAGATCGAAAGCGCTTTGGAAGTCTGATTCGCGACTTGGGTTTACGACAGCCGGAGAATGGGACGGCCATGTCGTTTGGGGAAGCGCACGCGGTGGCCCACAGGATTGGATACCCGGTGCTGGTGCGGCCCTCCTACGTGCTGGGTGGCAGGGCAATGGCTATCATCTACGATGAAAGTTCCCTGGAGAAATATGTGAAGTCGGCGGTTGATGTCTCTCCTGAACATCCAATCCTGATCGATCGATTTCTGGAAGATGCCTTCGAATACGACGTTGATGCCCTGGTCGATGGTGAGCGTGTCCTAATCGGCGGAATCATGCAGCACATCGAAGAGGCAGGGATTCACTCAGGCGACAGCACGTCGGTACTCCCTCCCATGGCAGTTGAGCCGGCAACCTTGGAGGCAATGACAGAATACACGAGGCAATTGGGGTTGGCTCTCCATGTCGTAGGTCGTATGAATGTCCAGTTCGCTTTCGTTGACGGAGATATTTATGTTTTGGAGGTGAATCCCCGGGCGAGTCGAACCGTTCCCTTTGTCAGTAAAGCAACTGGAGTTCCACTGGCTAAGATGGCTGCTCTACTAATGATCGGGAAATCGCTCGACGAGCTTGGCCTTACTGAGGACCTTGTGGTGCATTCGTGTTTTGTAAAGAGTCCGGTCTTTCCCTTCGCTAAGTTCCCTGGAGTCGACACGATTCTTGGCCCTGAAATGAAGTCAACCGGCGAGGTGATGGGTGCCGCGGACGACTTTGGGCTGGCCTACGCGAAGGCGTCAATCTCAGCGGGCGTGGATCTTCCAAGGAGTGGAATTGTTTTCATCAGTGTGAATGAACGTGACAAGAGGAAAGTCCAGGACATTGCTCGCAGTTTCTATGAGCTTGGTTTTCAGATAGTTGCGACAAGGGGCACTGCCCAGACCATACGAGAAGAGGGTCTTCCCGTCGAAGGGGTTTACAAGGTCAACGAGGGCCGCCCAAACATCGTCGACCTGATCAAGAGCAATCGAGTTGATCTGATCATCAACACTCCCCTTGGAAGAGAGTCATTCTTCGATGAAAAGGCGATACGGAGAGTATCGACGCAGTATCGAACTCCTTGCATTACAACGCTTTCGGCCGCAAGAGCCGCGGTAAGTGCAATTCGGGC
>JAUWTT010000049.1 GCA_030614585.1 Acidobacteriota bacterium | reverse complement strand
GGTTCCCGGAAGAAAAGCGGCAGCTAGGGCTACCGCAGTCCAAAGACGAAGTCGAACTTCGGATTTGGCACACTGCTATTTGGGCAACACGTCCTTCAGGTCGGGCACATTACACTAACCGCTGACCGGTTTCGCTTGATGACTCCGTGGTAGCTGCTCTCTTTTCTATCGACCCGTTTTGAGTTTTAGCCCATCTATGAGAAAAAGGTCTATGATGATTCGCTTGTTGACCGTCGTGCTACTCTTCTTTTTACTCTTTCTTGGGGATTCGAAAGAGGAGCTTTTGCAGGTGAAGAGCCCGAGACGGAAACGGCAAAAGGAACCGAAGCTTTCGTTCACGTTCACTTCGCGACCTACGATGGTCAGAGAGTCACCGATCTCGAGCTTGGCGAGATAAGCGTTCTGGTGGACGCCCGGCCGGTGAAGATCAAGCAGATCCTGCAGCCGGACGAGCCGTTCGACATCGGTCTCGTAATGGATGTAAGCCCAAGCACAGAGAAAGAAGTTGACCAAATCCGTCGGGCAACTTCCGATTTCATTTCCTACTTTCCGCTTCAGGACCGGCTTCTCCTTCTGACTTTTGACAGCGAGGTGTATGTGGACTGCGACTGGACCACGGATAGAAAGGAAATGGATGAGGCCATTTGGGAGTACGGACTCCACAAAGGGGGGAGCAAGACCATTCTGCGTGAGGCGCTCGTAGCAGCGGTGGAACAGAAGTTCATGCCGCGCAAACCCCGTACGGCGATGATTCTGTTCAGTGACGGTGTCGATACCGGGACCAAGGACATCAGCAAGGAAGACTCTGTCACCTACCTTCAGAAATCACGGGTCCTTACCTACTGTCTCCAGCACTTCTCCATGGAGTACCATTGGAAAGTTCATCACCCCGCCCCCGAACATCCTGACATCGCGACAATGCCGAGCCCGGGTGGGTCCAAGGCCGGCCCCATCTTCATTGGGGGACCGGGCACGACAGAGCGAGATATGGCCGAATACAAGATCAACTCCATTCACGGGAGTGCTGTGGCATACCTTGGAAACGTGTCTCGAGCTGGAGGAGGCCGGCATATTCAGCTTGCATCAATCAACGGTTTGGCGAAAGCGTACGAACGAGTGGCAGCGGACCTCTTGCAGGTCTATACGATCATCTTTGAATCTCCTCTGAAGCCGGGTACACAACTCCACTCCTTGTCAGTTCGAACCACCCGGGATGATGTCATTGCACATTTCCGCCCTCAGGGACTGTGGCTGGGCCGGTAGCATAGCCCGATCTTCCCTGAAAGTGGCCACTGCGGCGGCGGGTCCAAGCGCGCTTCTGAGACTTGGGGCTGGGGACTGGGATCTGGGGACTGGGGATCAAACCACTAAATCACTAAGACACCCTCCTTCGCTGAAGCTATGGAGGGCAGGCATCCGCCTTCGCTCTCCGAGCTACGGCGCGACACGTCCGGCATCTGGCTACCGGCAACGACAAAAGGGCTACGGGAATAGTCGAAACAAACCCACACCGGCGAGATAGACGATCGTTCCACCCCCTGGAATTCGTTTCTCAGCGGATGCACCAATCGAACGGACCGGCTTCAGGCCCGGGAGAAGAAGCACTTCTGAGAACTTCGAACCTCGCTCGTTTTTAAGAACCAGGCTGGGTTCCAAACGGGTCGGGTCGAGGCCGCCATTGGCAAACAGGAGATCCACCCAGCCGTCTTGGTCGAAATCTTCCGCGATGGCCTGGAATACGCCATAGCAGTGGTTCAATCCAACCTTGGCAGTAACTTCTTGAAATCGCCCGCCCAGATTCCTGAAGAGACGAGGCGTGTGCTTGTTAACCGAAGTCTTGGAATCGATCAGATGAGCTATGGTCGGCTCGTATGGAGCATGTGTCGTTACCAGAAGGTCGGGTTTTCCGTCCCGATCGTAATCGACAAAGAGGGTTGAGAAGCCGCGTCCCCCTACGCCATCAAGGCCGGCCGTTGTCGTGACATTGGAGTAGGTTCCGTCTCCTTCATTCCGAAAAAGCAGTCCGGGTCGCTTCCAGCGAAGTACATACAGATCCAGATCCGAATCCCCGTCCACATCTCCGACTGCGGCGTCTACAGCTATACCTTCAAAGGCAATGTTCGTATCTGAAGTCGCATCACTGAACCCTGTGTCTCTTCCCATATAAACACGCAACGGTGGTCCATAATCGGAGCTGCCTAATTCCAGGAGATCCTTCCGCCCGTCATTGTTGAGATCGAAGGAGAACGCGCGGATGGTTGACCGCTCACCAGCGAGGCCGACTTCCTGAGTCGAATCGACGAAGCTCACGTCCGTTCCGACTCTACCCTGGCTCCGGAAGAACCGGTTTTCTGTGCTCCCCCAAAAGCCGGAGCTGACAACGTAAAGGTCAGCCATGCCGTCCTGGTCAAAATCGGCTGCGCAGAGCTCCCAAACCGATCCTGATTCCTTTGGCAGGTCCAGTTCGACGGTTTTGACAAAGCCGTCATTCCGATACTGGTAAATATTGATAGAAGTTCCGGAAGAGACGGCCAGGTCCGGAATTCCGTCGCCATCGAAATCTCCCCATGCTCCTCGGCCCAGAAGGCTGGTGGCCGGCTGGGGAGACAACCTGATTCTCTTTGGAGCTACCGTAGAAGGAGGGACAAGGCGGATCGACTCATCTACTCCTGAAGGGTAGCCTCCCGAATGCTGGGCTGCCCAATAGAGAAACAGCTGGGCCTTCAGTTCCGCCTTTCTCAAGGGCGATAGCTGAGCTGTGCCTGGTCCAGCCGTATCGCCTTCCGATTTTCCTCCCTGGTTGGCGATTCTTTTTTCGTGCTCCGCTATGGCGGCAACCCCCATGAAGTGATCGATTGCTTCGGAGTAACGCCGCTGCTGAAAGCGTACGAAGCCACTCCAAAAATGACCTTCCGGCGATGCGAAGCCTGCTGCTTTTTGAAAATGTTCGTATGCTTCTTCGAGTTTTTGCTCTTGCAGAGACAGCCACCCGAGCCTCAGCAAAGGCCCGGACTCCTCGGGGTCTACTTCGAGAACTCGATCAAAGGCTTGTCTGGCTTCGGCATAATCAGGATAAGAACCTGGTTCCAGGGCCGACAAGGTGACTCCCAGCTGGGCGAAGCCGCGATGGCTACGGGGGTCTATCTGGATGAGCCGCCGGTAGATTTCCAGAGCGGACTTGAATTCGCCCAGTTCTAACAGGCAGTTGCCAAGGTAGTAAAGGGATTCTTCATGCTCGGGGTTCTCCTCCAACGCCTGCTGGTATGAAGTTGCTGCATCTTCAAAACGTTGGTTTGACCGGAGTTCCGTCGCTTTGTGGTAAGCGTTCCAGAAGCGGACGACGGCTTGCCGGTCCTCCGAATCGCCGGACGCCTCTTTTTGGACATTTCCCGTTCGGTTGAACTTGAGGATGCCCACGAGTGCGAATAGAACTCCAAGCAGGGCCAGAGTGATAAGAGCTGAGCGTTTCACGAACTGTCTCGTTCAACCGTTAGCGTTTGGTTTGCAGTAACGTCCTGGAGCACCTTTACGTCACCACACGGGAATGTAACAACGACTCGATCAATGTGAGTTTCCTTACCCAGGCCAAACAGGGCTTCGGGAGCGTTCTGCGAGAGATACGAAGCCTGGGCACCAAGGACCTGCGCCTGGACAAGTTCGCCGGAGTAGACCTCGACTTTGGTGCCGAAGTGCGCATGGGCGTGCTCTCTGTCGATGACCTGCACGCGCAACCAGGGAGACCGACTGCCCCCTTCGTTACGCAGGAGGAGCGGAGATCCGCCAAAGACAACGATGAACGCATCCGTGTCACCGTCGTTGTCATAATCTGCGAACGCTGCACCTCGGCCGACTCTGGGAGTCTCGAACAGCTCGCCGAGGGCTTGACCCACTTCAAAAAAACCTTCCTCGGGGCCTTTGTTCCAAAAGAGTAACATGCGCATCGGCACGAGCCGGCTTGGATCCTTCTCCTCTTGGAAGGTGCTGCCGTTAACAACCCACAGGTCTTGCCGCCCATCATTGTCATAGTCAAGAAACGACGTTCCCCAACCGATGAATCTGAGGGCAATCTGACCAAGGCCTGTCTGGTCCGCGATATCGAAGAAGTTCAGGCCCGGTTTTTCCGGATCAGGGCTGTCAGCCATCATCCTCAGTGTGTTGTCGTAAAGAGCGTTCTCCTGTGCCAGCCAGTGTGCGACGAACATGTCCATGTCACGGTCGTTGTCCCAGTCTCCAATGGCCAGCCCCATGGCTCCGCGGTAGTCGGCGACCCAGGCCTTGTGAGAGACATCCTCGAAATGGCCGTCACCCATATTCCGGTAAAGGACGTTGTCTGAGATGTCATTGGCGACATAGAGATCGGGCCAACCGTCTTCATTTAAATCGCACCAGGAGGCCGACAGACTGCGCCCTGAAGGGTTGTCCACTCCTGCGTTCTTGCCAACTTCCTTGAAGACTCCCCCTTCATTCCTGAACAGCAGATTGGAGACAGGCTCATAGGATGAAGGATTCAGCGTATAGGGAACGCTGGCCTCATACTGGGAGGTGGATTTCTGCAGATCGGCTGAATCGAATTGGTAATCTACATACCCACAAACATAGAGATCGATGTCGCCATCGCGGTCATAGTCACTCCAGGAAGGGCTCGCCCAGAAGCCGTTGAAGCCGGCCAGGCCGGATTTAGTGCTCATTTCAGTAAATGTCCCATCACCATCGTTACGATAGAGAAGGATGGGCCCATAGTTCGTTACAACCAGGTCTGGAAGTCCGTCGGAATCAAAATCTCCCCAGGCAGCTCCCATACTGATACCGCGGAACTCTAAGCCGGCTGCCTCGGTTACATCTTCGAAAGTACCGTCACCACGGTTCCGGAAGAGTCTGTTTCGCGCTTTCGAAGCCGACAATTCGGCCTTTGCAGCAGTGAGTGGACCTGAGATGTTACAGACGAACAGGTCCAGATAGCCGTCGTTGTCGAAGTCTCCCCAGGCAGCCCCTGAACCCATGTCTTCAGGTAGCTGGGTTGATCTACGCCCCCCAAAGTGTTCGAAGTCGATGCCGGATTCTCGAGCGACATCTTTGAAGAGCACTTGCGGCAAGTCTTCCGGGATGTCTCGCTGCAGTGTCGCCGTGATGCCTTCCACTCGATCCCCGGGCCGATACGAGTGGGAAGCGGGTCGAAGCACGAAGAAGAGTAACGTTGCAGCGCTGAGGAGTCCGACGCTGACGAGTGTGTAGGTCAGGATTAGAGCTTTACGCCGTGGAAGCTTCTTACTCATGCTGAAGGAAGTTCGCCTGTCAGTGTATTCGACATGTTGTTTCTGAATATGATGTAGTTCGCGCTGGGTGAGTCGTCACGATGACGGTGACGAGGCTTCTTGTACGACTTGGATCCTGCCGGAGTCCGATGACATCATTGTGACCGGTGAACTCAAGCCTGCGTCCTCTCCAAAAACGAAATTCAGCAGCGACTGATCAATTTTACGATAGTTCAGCTTCGCTGTGACGACAAGTTCTCTTACGGGACCCGTTGGGACCTTGATCGAAAGCTGACCCTCCCCGAGATGCGACGAAGCCGGAGTTGACGGTTCACGGTAAAACTCAGGGCAAAAGAACTTGAAGTCTGTGATGTCGGCAAAGCCCGGGAAGAGTGCTCGACGATGTCGAACGCCCACCATTTCCCAGAGGTTGTGGCGATCGATAAGATTTCCGTATTGGTCGACCGGTTCGGCCTTCAGAATGAAGGAACCCGGCTCGATGAATCCCTTCTCATCAACTCTGCCGGTCGCGAAGACCGGGTTTCCGTCCTGGTCAAGGACTTCGAGCTCGATCCAGGACTGAATGATGTCGAGAGGGCCGGTCGGAAAATCATGACCCACTTTGTTGGAAGTGATGACCGTCTTGATCACGACTTCCTCGCCCGGGGTAACGGTGTCCGGCATTTTGAGTTCCACCGTCACCGCAGGGCCTTCAGACCATTTGTCTGCGATCTCTGGAATCTCGAAGTTGCCCTGGAGCCAGGCCTTCGTCATTTCGACATGCTTCTCCCACCCGGGGAGTTTCAGCATCCGAGGCATCATCTGATTGGCGCCGATGAATCGGTGGCTGCGATGTTTTCCATCGCTCGGCGAGCGATTGTAATCGGCATCGTCCCCTGAGGCGGGGTCATGGGAATCGACCAGCGGCATATGGCATTCTCTGCATTCGATCGTACGGGTGGGTTCCTCAGGGTGGTTCCAGTGGCTCATACGCCAGTTGTCAAACTGGTTCTGGAGTTGAACCCAGCCGACGTTGTTGATCTCCTCGTCAATGAATTGCTTGTGACAGGCAGCGCAGTATTCAGGCGCCTTGAAAAGATGCTTGCTCAGCGCATTTACATGTTCTCTGGGATAAGCCCGGATCAGAAAGTCGCGGAAGAACCTGAGCCCTTCGTTTTCAGTCGCTTCGTACTCCAGTTCGAACATATAGCGTGGTGGGATGGTGACGACGTATTGTGCGTTGCCCTTAAGATCGGTTTCACGCACGGCGTGACAGGAAAGACACGAAATCCCCTCCTGATATCCCTGGATTCCTGTGAGCTGGTCAACCTCGGTGAAGATATTCTTCGTTCCGGAAAAAAGCGAGATCGGATCGTGACACCCTCCACAATACCGGGTTGACTCGGGACCATTCTGCTCCGCCATGGTCAATTGGATCTTCTGGAAAGCGATGTCCATGGCCGAGTAGCGGTGAGCACTGGTTTCCCACTCCTCAACGATCTCCACGTGGCATCCCGCGGTTCCACACGACTTGGATCCTGCCAATAGCCTTGCGTCAAAGGCTCCACCGGTCTCGGTGTTGGCAAGACTGGGGGCAAAAGGACGGTCCTCTCCATATGCGTAACTGTAGTCGGGGTCGAATTCGTTGTTCAGCTGGACGGGGTCATAGGCAAAAAGGCCGAGCAGAATGAGAGCAAACATTAGAGCTGTCGAGAACACAACTCCCACGGCGTAGGATTTGGCCGCAGCAGTCAGTGTCGTCACCGCCTTGGAGGCCCGAAAACTCTTCAATACCAGTGCAATGTGCGGAAGCACAAAGGTGAGCACTGCAAGCGTGCTCAGGATGTGAACCGTATCCCAGAAGTAGCTGATCCTGGTAGCGAAAACAGCTTGAAAAGTCAAGATCAATCCGGAGACCAGGCACACCACGATGGACAGGGTTCCCAGGTAGCCAAGGAACTTTACGTGGGTGAGTAACTTTCGGCTGTAGATCCACCAGTGCCGACCCAGATAGTAAGAGCAGGGTATCAAGTAGAGCAGGCCCACAACCGTATGGCCCAGGACCATCACCTGGTTTGAGATACTGAAAGGAAGCAGCCAAATACTCAAGCCGGTGACTAACTCAAAGAGAATGAAACCACCGGTCCAAGCAGCTAATTTAGACCGCCATTCCGTAGCCCGCTCGGACTGCCCATTCCCGTTACTGTGCATAGATCAAACCCCTCGTAAACATGCACGAAGTCTAAACGTTTGAGTCGCAATTGACAAGTCTCTCAACTTGCTCTGACGGAGGCGATGGTTTTTGTCACGACCGAGAGACGAGGGGTCTGTCGCTCAAAGCGACAGACCAAGCTCGAAACTCGAAATCCGAAGCTCGAGACGAGTCAGGAACTGCAAGGTCCAAGATTAGATACCTTGAAGTACCTGTTTCCAAGCACAAGTAACGAGCGGAGTCTTGGGAGGTTTGAGCAGGAGACGTGTCACCCCTCCCGTGTAATAAAGTCTCTAAATGCATGCAAACATTGGAGGATTGTATCGATGAAAGTCGATCTTCAAGGAGTTAAGACGCGTCTCGAAGAGCAGGTTCAGCAGTTGGAGCAACGTAAGGCGACCCTGCGTGACCAGATATCTCACATTGAGGTTACACAGAGGATTGTTAGTGACCTCGCGGAGATGGAAGGTGAGCAGGGCGGTAATGGCCGAGGCCAGGCAGAGTCTGCCGATGGCGAAGGAAAGACGTGGTTTAAACGCACCTGACGTTGTTGCTTAACGAACAACTCGCCCCTCTACACTTAGCTAACTTGGCATTCGTTGTGTGGAAGAAATTCGTTTCATGCGAAGAACGCTAAGCTGCAAAGAAAAGGTTCAGTTTTACGCTTCCAAACTGTAGCCACACACCGAAGTGCCTGGCTCCTCACCGGACCGTTCTCCCTACCAGAGACTCAAAACTATGGCATAATTTAGCTGGAGCTAATTTTTCTTTGAGCGCCTACAAAATAATCCGTTGATTCGAAAGGCCCAGACCAGTGATCCAGTTCTCAGAAGCTCTCCCTAGAGGAGTGCTGGTTGCGATGTTCTGCATCTTGTCAGTGATTTCTATCCGAGCTCAGGCGCCGCCGCCGGAACTGATAACCGATCGGCCCGATCGTACCGAGTCAAGTTATGTTGTACCCCCTGGTCTTTGGCAGTTTGAACTGGGATGGGGGCACGGCGAAGTTTCTGACGAAGGAGGACACTCCAAGTTTGACCAGGTTCCCGAGAGCCTGGTTCGATACGGCTTGTTAGATTGGCTGGAACTGAGGATCGGATGGAACGGGATTCAGAGTCAGAGCGAAAGTAACGAGCGATTGTCAGGGGCAGGGGACAGTCAACTCGGTGTGAAGGTGGGCCTCTGGGATCAAAGTGGGCTAAAACCCCAGGCGGCCCTTTTGGCTGGAGTCAGCATTCCCAGTGGGTCGAGACAGTTTTCCACACGACGAACCGATCCTGGGATTCGGCTTGCCCTCTCGAATGACCTGACTGAGCACCTATCCCTGGGCGGGAACCTGGGAGTGGCCTGGGAGAGCACAGAGGAGGAAACCGGTGATCGGGATACCCGTCCTCGCGGTCTTTACACTCTCGCCTTGGGTATTTCTGCCTTCGAGAAGACAGGGTTCTTCATAGAGTACTTTGGGGACACGGCTTTGAATGGGAGTTCCAGGGCGGCGAATCACTTCGATGGTGGTGTGACACATCTGGTCCGGCCTAATGTCCAGTTGGACTTTGCGCTTGGGAAAGGGCTTTCACACGAGAGCCTGGACTGGTTTTTCACGCTCGGGGTAAGTTTCCGGCTTCCGCACTAGGAGCCTGCGCTACCGTTTCCATTCCGTTTCCATTCTACCGTGCAGGTTCCTGGCGTCTGTTCGAGCGTGTACTTCAGTAGTTTCTACCGAGTCCCCTGTCTTGAAGATCCGACATATTACCGGATGTAGCATTCTTACCTTTCTTCAGATAATCTAGAGCGTCGTCATCCGTGGAGGCTCAAGGCGACTGTTTTAGAACTGAAATGTCTGGATTGTCTGCTGCAGGGATGTCTTCAACCTGCCACGAATGGACGACAGCTTACTTACATGTATTTGCCCCGCAATCATCCGGAGGTTGGGCCCTGAGTTGACTTCTTTTCGGAGGAAGGGAAGCTCGTGGCCCACTGGAGAGGGTTATTCTGCTGCCGAGCGTTAATCAGAAACTTGGGGGAAGGCAAGGGAGAAGAAGTGGAAGAAACAGCGCCGAACTTAATACCAAGACGGGTGATCAACTGGCTGTTGGGAACATCGCTGGCCGGACTTGGGGGCTCCATCCTTTATCCGGTTCTGAGATTCATCAGCCCTCCTGATATTCCCGAGCCTGCAACTGCTGAGGTTGAAGCAGGTTTCACGAACGATCCTGAGTTGCTGGAACGGGGCTTTAAGATCGTCCGGTTCGGGGCCGAGCCAGTGATTCTTATTCGGGTTGGGGATACTGATTTTCGGGCTTTCTCGGCTACCTGTACACATCTCGACTGCATCGTTGAGTTCCAGAAGGAAGATCAGCGTCTCTGGTGTAACTGTCACAACGGCGAGTACAACCTGGTCGGGGCAAATGTTAGCGGTCCCCCTCCGAGACCCCTTCGAGCCTACGCGGTTAATCTAATTCAAGGCCAAAATGATCAACCACAGGCGATAGTTATCTCGAAGAGTTGAGTCATGACAAAACTCCCACAAAAGCTGATTGAATGGTTGGAGGTGCGGCTTCCGTTGGAGCCGTTGCGCCGGGCAGTCGAACACAAGACGGTCCCAACACATCGCTACACGGTTTGCTACTACCTCGGCGGAATGACGCTCTTTCTCTTCTTGATCCAGGTAGTGACCGGAATTCTCCTGATGCTCTACTACCGGCCCTCGGCCAGTGAAGCTTTCGAATCGGTGGAATTCATCATGACAACCGTACCTTTCGGCTGGCTGATTCGTTCAATCCATTCCTGGTCTGCCCATCTGATGATCTTCTTTGCGTTTGTTCACCTGGCAACGGTGTACTTCATGGGAGCTTACCGGAAGCCGAGAGAAGTCACTTGGATGACTGGCTCGATGCTACTTTTCCTGGCTATGGCGTTTGGCTTCTCTGGGTATCTTCTTCCCTGGAATCAGCTAGCCTATTTCGCGACCAATGTCGGGACGGATATTGCAGGAGCGGTCCCTGTCATCGGTGAGTATGCTGTACGCTTCCTTCGGGGAGGAGAACGGGTGGGCGGAGGAACGCTTTCACGCTTTTATGGATGGCACGTTGCGATTCTGCCTGCAATCACGACCGGAGTTCTCGTGATACACCTCATTCTTGTGCAGATACTGGGGATGAGCACGCCTCCCTCGCTAGAGCAAGAAGCCAGGAAGCATCGACCGATGAAGTTCTTTCCCAACTTTCTTCTTCGGGATCTCTTCGGCTGGGTCCTGGCCCTGGCTTTGTTGGCGACTCTGGCTGCGATATTCCCCGGGGAACTGGGCGAGAAAGCAGATCCCTTTGCACCCGCTTTTAAGGACATCAAGCCCGAGTGGTACTTCATGTTCATGTTCGAAACCCTTAAGGTCATGCCGGGTGGAGAATTTCTGGGTATTGAGTACGAGGCGATCCCGATTTTGCTCTTCGGGTTGGGGGGACTGATTCTCCTATTTGTCCCATTCGTCGACAGGAATACTTCCGCCGGTACCGGCTTCACTGTGGCTGGGTTGGTGATTACAACCTATGTCGTGGGCATGACGGCCTGGGGGTATCGTTCATTTCTGCCCATCCTGATCGCAATCGCTACTTTGCTGGTAATTTTCCTGTTCGGCTACCCACAGCGAAGATCGAGAAAGAAGGGGGAATGAGACAGCTGATCGCAAGACGGGTTTCACTAATCATGTTATTGGCTTGCACGAACGTTGTGGCCCAGGATCAGGGTTCCTGCGTTACATGCCATCTCGATCCTGCATTTTTCGATGAGGATCGGATCGCGATCGTTCGAGAGTTTGAGTCTGGCGTTCATGCCAAGGTCGGGCTCTCCTGCCACGACTGCCATGGAGGGAATCCGGATCCATCGGTGGCTGACGACTTCGTCTCTGCAATGGACACGGAGTTCAAGCCTAATCCTTACCGGGGTTCACCAACTCGGGCCGAGGTTCCTTCTTTCTGTGGTCGTTGCCACTCTGACGCGCTTTACATGAAACGGTTCAGGCCCGATATACGAGTGGATCAAGAAAAGGAGTATTGGACAAGCTATCATGGCGCACGTCTCAAGGACGGAGATACGAAGGTTGCCACCTGTACGGACTGCCATGGCGTCCACGGAATTCTGGGAGCCAACGAATCGACCTCACCCGTCTACCCCAGGAACGTGGCCCACACCTGTGCCCGATGCCACGCCGATTCCGAGTTCATGGCAGGTTATACTCTCCCCAATGGTGCCCCACTCCCCGTCGATCAGTTCTTGCTCTGGCAAGCCAGTGTCCATGGAAAAGCGCTGCTCGAAAAACAACAGCTTTCGGCTCCTACCTGCAACGACTGCCATGGAAACCATGGAGCCACACCCCCCGGAGTCCAGTCGATTTCGTTCGTTTGCGGCCACTGCCACGGGCGAGAAGCACAGCTGTTCCGAGAAAGCTTGAAGCACGAGGCTTTTCAAACCCATAATATGTTCATTGCAGATGCCGGCGCTGACGGTTGTGAGGTTTGCCACTCCGAGGACCCGACCATCGCCTCGATCTCAAGCGTATCTTCTTTCACCGAGTGCGCAACCTGCCACGGAAATCATGGTGTCATGCGGCCCACTCTGGCAATGCTCGGGAGGCTGCCCGAGACCCCTTGTGCGTATTGCCACGATCCTTCCAGTACCGGCGAAACTTCTGCGCTCCCCGATGGTGTAGCGGAGTTTCAGACGGCCCGCGAGGAGCTCTTGAGCCAGGCGACTTCTTTGAGCTTGTCTGGGGAAGAACGTTTCAACTGGCTCGTGGATCGAACTCTGGAATTGCCTAATCATACTTTACCCGGTTCCCGGGAGAACCACAGTCAACTCCGTCCTGAATTTGCCGCCCTGTTTGAGAAACTCCGTATTGGTAAAAGTGTTTATCAGATAAGGGACGGCCGAACTCAGGAAATGGTGGACCACGGTGTCGTCCAGTGTGAAGACTGTCATCTTCGGGGATCGGAGAGTGCCGCTGATGAAGTCGCCGGTTTCTATGTGGATCGGTTTCGGGAGCTTTCCCTTCAGATCGCGTATGGACAGAGGACTGTTCTTCGAGCCAAGAGAGGAGGTGTGGAGACAGGTGACGCTCTTATGGAGATCGACTCGGCGGTTGACGCACAGATTGAGTTACAGGTGCTGGTACATACCTTTTCAACCGGCGAGGAAAGCGCATTTGTCGAGAAATGCGAGTCCGGCCTGGCCCATGCAACGGCAGGGCAAGTAGCCGGGTTACAGGCCCTCGAGGAGTTGGCCTTCCGCTACAGAGGCCTGGGGGTTGCGCTGGTATTCATTCTCCTGATCCTGTTGGCTCTGGGTGCAAAGATCAAACAGCTCGACTCCGCCGGGCAGTCTGTCAAAGAGGAGTAGCTGCCTCGGGAAACCACCTTCGCTCTTCGAGCTGCGGAGGACTGGAAGCTGGGGGCTGGGATCTGGGAGCTGGGAGCTGGGGATCAAACCACTAAATCACTAAGACACCCTCCTTCGCTCTTCGAGCTACGGAGGACAGGTCCGGCATCTGGGATTTTCGATTTACGATTTACGATTTACGATTTGGCGCCGACGTATCCAGCATTTGTCACTTGTCATTTGTCACTTGTCC
>JAUWTT010000458.1 GCA_030614585.1 Acidobacteriota bacterium | reverse complement strand
GATGAACTCTCGATCCAAAGGCGCTTCCTTGCCCCCCAGCAAAGTGATCGTGGCATCAGGGGAAATATCAAAGTTCTCCGAATCAAAATAGTTGATCGTAGCGCCTAATACGTTGTACCCAAACGCGTGAAAGAACTTGTTGGCCACAACGGCAGCCCCGGTTCCCATATTCCTCATTCCTTCACGATCAAGGATGAGATAGTAGTCCTCGCCGCGGGAATCTCGGACTCTGAACCCTTCAGTAACGGCTCCTAAGCTTCCTCCCACGACGGTGAGAGGCGTGGTTGTATCAGGGGGTCCTACCGTATCAGCACCCCGGGCAAGTTCCTCGAACGTCATCTCCCGGACACCAATTCGGTTTGTAAACCAGCTCGAATCAGGAACCTCTCCGAGAGTATTGATGTTCTCCGCTCTCACCAAAGGACCGGCTTCGTTGCCAAAGCTGTTTTCAGCCATGTCAAAAGTCGGGCTCAGCTCGACTTGTGCCGGCTTCTCTATCGGAAGATCATCATGATCCTTCTGGATCGGATCGTCGGAAAGATACTTCTGGCCTGAGACGCAGACGACTGTGCCGACGAATGCGACCAAATACAAGCAATAAGCAACCTTGGTTCTTAAGTTAAACATGGGTCTTCAAAAAACTGCTGACATTCTAAACTGGGCAGCCCAACCCTCATTACCATAAGCCAGGTCGAGACGAAAGAGGGTGGACCGAGACGATTTGATACGGAAGCCTACCCCCGCGTCACTCTTTAACTTATCGAGAGAAACCCTCGATCCGATGAGAGCAACCGTTCCCGTGTCACCAAACAGGGCCAGTTCAAAACGAGGCGATGCCTCCCAGCGGTATTCCGCCTGAATCAGCATCATCTTCGGACCCTGAAATCGGAAAGCGGGGAAGCCGCGCAGAGACTCTCCACCACCAAGAGAGGGCATCAGGAAGAAAGGCACATGGTTTCCGCTGCCTGGATCGGAGTCTATGAAAAGGCCTCGCAGGGCGAGAACCCGTTGCCGAGCTCCCAGCGGAATATACCCCCTCACATCCATCCCCCACTGCGTGAAGTTGAATAAGTCGATCCGATCGATGTTGTCCATCCTCTGCCAGAGCAACGCCACCATGATTCCTTTGTGAGGCAGCCCCGGATCATCCCGATAATCGAACAGAAAGCTCGCCTGGGACCGCACGTAGTTCGGCCCCTCCGTGTACTCCGGCAAATCAATGTCGTCGGGAATCAGGTCGCTCAGAGACGGATCACTCCTTCCCGGACCAAGGGTATTACCCAGGGCACCGAGCTTATACGTAAAGCCAATATTTTGAGTGAACTGGTACCCCATGACCACTTCGGCGAGTGTGTCCTGGACTGAATAGCGATGGCGGTTCTCTGCCTTGGAATCCGGACCTAATCCATAAAACGATTCATCCGTCCGGTCGCGATATCGAAAGTTTCCGAACAGCTTGAAACGGGAGAACAGATTCCGATCCACCTCTCCGAGTTGCTCAAAACTCTCATGTTCGAATGTCTTCGAAGGAATCCGTTTGCCCCGATTGGGAATCATCCCAGTCTGAAGATCGTAAAGCTGATAACGTCTCCATGAATAGAAAGCCGAGCCCATCAGGTCCACCGGGCCGATCACCTCCGGGTTCCAGTACCGAACACCCAGTGCGGCGCCAGATCCGCGGGCAATCCAGTCGATGCGCGGATAGAAGCCCCAGAAGTTGGTGTCATCGATCGATTGACTCCCCTTCGCATCGAACCTCTTCAGGTATTTCTCCGCGATATGAGGCTCGGGTGGGGTGAGGGTTTCCCGTTTTGCCTCGCGGCGCTGTTTCAGACGCTCGCTCCTGGTATCCGCTGATGGGGCTTGAGCCTCGGCCTTGGTTTCGCCAGTACCCTGCTCTTGATTTGAAACTGTTTCCTGCGCGAACAACGAGCCGCCTGCCATGAGAAGCATGGCCGACAACAATGTCAAAGCTTTCCTCATAAACAACCGAACCCCGGGACGCGTGCTGAGCGGCATCACTTCCGCCGATCCAACTTCCTGCTCCGAACTCATCTGATATCTTTCACTCCGGGGAGGATCTTCCCACCCCAGCTGCAGCGACTTAATCCAGTAAACGTCGTCAATTCTAGCTCTTCTTGTCGTTGAATGCCCCAGTATACTAATAATTTGTTTCGCGGGAGTCCATGCGAACTCTCTGCACGGCGTTGGACTCGGAACCACCTGAAGAATCTCACATCCCTCTGATAAGAGAAGCACCAAGGTTCCTAACCGTAAGACACGCATCTTTGCTTGTCACTTCGGTGATCATGACAACCTGGAAGGTCGTCCTACCGTAAGACAAGCATCCCTGCTTGTCACTCCGGTGATCATGACAACCTGGAAGGTCGTCCTACCATAAGACACGCATCCTTGCTTGTCATTTAGACTAGAACGCCACGAATACCGCACCCGACAGCACCCCTTTACTGCAGGCGATTCCGTGTTAACAAGCAGGGTTATCGGGTGGCTGAATGAAAGTTAGAGAGTACAATCACCGCATGGACGCAAAAAGGTTGATTGTCGGTATCTCCGGGGCAAGCGGCACGATTTATGGAATTCGACTGCTGGAGGTGCTCCGCGAAGTCGAGGAGATCGAAACACACCTGGTCATGTCGAATGCCGCCAAGCGCACCATGCTCCTGGAAACGGATTATTCAGTTGATGCGGTGGAAGCACTGGCGGATCGCGTTTATCGAATGATCGACATCGCCGCAGCCATTTCATCCGGCTCATACAAAACGGTCGGTATGGTCGTTGCACCCTGCTCGATGAAAACCCTGTCTGGTATCGTCAACTCGTACGCCGATAATCTTTTGCTGCGTGCCGCCGACGTCGTGCTGAAGGATCGGCGTAAGCTGGTCTTGCTTCCCCGTGAAACGCCGCTGCATCTAGGCCACCTGCGACTTCTGACTCAAGCCACTGCAATGGGCGCCATCGTGATGCCTCCTCTACCCGCCTTCTACCACCGTCCACAGACGATCCAGGATCTTGTTGACCATACCGTGAACCGCGTGCTCGATTTGTTGGAGATCGAGCTGGAAAACGATCTGTTCGCCCGGTGGGAAGGCCCGTCAAATTTGGATGGGTAAACTGCGGTACTCGGCCCTCCGGTGAGAACTCGAACCACCAAGCACACCAAGAAAACGTCACCCACAACGCGGGACAATTTTTACAAGACCCAAGACCCAAGACCATTCAAATCTGAAAATTGGGAATCCGACTTTCCTTCAGCTTTCTGTCAACAAGCTCCCGGAAAGAAATCGAGGCCAGGCGACTCAGAAACTCCTCCTGTAACTCCTGCCATACAGCCAAAGCAGTTCGATCTTTGATTACAGGCTCGGTCCCACGCAGATCACCTTCAACAGCAGCCACAACATCTCTCAAAGAGATTTCTGAAGCAGCACGGGCCAAAGAATAGCCAACGGAAGCACCTCGCACGCTCTTCACGACCCCGGCCGTTCTTAGCTGGCTCAGTATCTGCTCGAGGAATTTAAGGGGAATGCTCTGTTTTTCGGCGATTTCTTTCGCCTGGACGTGGCGGGCCCCTTCTCTCAAAGACAGTTCCAGTACCGCGAGCGTCGCATATTCTGTTCTTGCTGTAATCTTCATGAAATCCGACTCAAATAAAGTCCGCCTGTACCCGTCGGGGGACGATTCCGGCTTCAAACCCTCGATCCAGAAACATCTGGACCGCTTCTCGACCCTCCGCCCCGTAGTCGAGAGTTCGATTGTTGACATACATCCCGACAAACCGGTCACCCTCTTCAGAAGTCAGTCCTCGTCCAAAGTCCAAAGCATATTCGAGCGCTTCTTCCCGATGCTCCAGCGCATAACGGATGCTTTCCTTAATCAAACCGGCGATCCTCTGCACTTCTTCCGGTCCCAGGTCCCGACGAACCGCGTTCCCTCCCAAAGGCAATGGCAAACCGGTTTCATTCTGCCACCATTCCCCCAAGTCAAGGATCTTGCTGAGTCCCTGACGCTCGTAAAAGAGCTGACCCTCATGTATTACCAGTCCGGCATCGACCTTACCGTCAATCACGGCGGGAATAATCTCGTCAAACCGGACAACGCGAGTGGAG
>JAUWTT010000317.1 GCA_030614585.1 Acidobacteriota bacterium | reverse complement strand
GGCTCTGGGTGCAAAGATCAAACAGCTCGACTCCGCCGGGCAGTCTGTCAAAGAGGAGTAGCTGCCCCGGGAAACCACCTTCGCTCTTCGAGCTACGGAGGACAGGTCCGGCATCTGGGATTTACGATTTACGATTTACGATTTTCGATTTGGCGCCGACATATCCGGCATTTGTCACTTGTCCTTTGTCACCGGGCTTGACAGATGCCTCATCATGGATACCGGAGACTCCTGAATCGATAAAGTAACAGGCATAGGACGAGGCAGGTTGACACACAGAGTGTTTCAGAGCCTTCATTTCAAGATCGCTTCTGGAGTTATCGGAACGATTCTCCTCCTTTCAACTATATATTTCGTAGGGGATTACCGCTATTACAGGGCTCAACTGCTGCAGGAGGCGAAACGAGCCTCAGAAGGCGTTGCTCAGGTCACCCTGAACAGTCTTTTGCAGCTTGCCATGCTGGGCAACCATCCGGAGCTTCTTCAGGGCGCAACTGAGACTTTGGCACGCGAGTCCGAAGTCGATAGAATCATGATTCTCGACCGATCCAGCCGGGTTCGATTCTCCTCTGACAGGGGAATACTGGGTCGTCAGTTCAGCTTGGACGAACCAGGCTGCAAGGGTTGTCATTTGAACGAAAGAGTGCTGCCCCGCTCAGAATTCCTGGAGCTGGCGGGAGAGCCTATTCTTCGACACGCCGAAGCTATTCCAAACTCGCCACAATGTCGGCCCTGCCACTCATCTGGGGAAGACCGGCTGGGTGTTTTGTTGGTGGACTTCTCGACAGCAGGGTTTAACCAAAAAGCACACACTGTCTTGAGGGATATGCTGTGGAAAGCCGGGCTGGCCCTCATTGCCATTTTGCTGGTTTTGGGCGTCCTGTTGAACCGTGTAGTGATCACCCGGATCCGTCGCTTGACAGAACTGGTTTCCGACATCGTCCCCAACCAGGATGCGAGCCGATTCGAGGCTCTGGAAGGGCCGGATGAAATTGGGAGGCTGGCTCGGTCTTTCAGAGAAATGACTACCAACCTCAAGAGACATTGTGACGCTTTGGAAGAGAAAGAGAAGATCAGACTTTCACTGCTGGAGCGGCTGGTTCATTCTCAGGAAGAGGAGAGGCGAGCCATATCGTTGGAACTCCATGACGAACTCGGCCAGTCGCTTTCGGCCCTCCTTTTATCGTTTCAGACTGATCTTTGCAGTGGAAACTCTCGGGAAAGGGGTACAGCGATAGAAATCTCGGAAGCGAAGGCGGATGAGATTGAAGCACGTGTTCGGAAGTTGATAGACACAGTCCACGGGCTTGCCTGGAGGATGAGACCTTCGATTCTGGATGATTACGGATTAGACAGTGCCCTTCGACGCTACATCGAAGAGACTGCGAGGACCACGAGTCTGCAGTTAGGGTATCAGCAGATTCCGCCCGAGGGGTTTGGTCGTCTACCGGCCTGGCTCGAAGTGACGCTTTATAGAATCGCACAAGAGGGAATCACGAATGTCATCAGACACGCCGAAGCCACCCAGGCAAGCTTGATACTGATTCGGAGTGATTCGGAGATAAGATTGCTTCTGGAAGACAATGGTCGAGGGTTTGACCCGACAGGGATTGTTCCTTCCAGCGACCACGGCCTGGGGCTCTTGGGAATGCAGGAGCGTACGAGTCTGTGCGGGGGTTCTTTCAAGGTGGAGTCTGGTCAAAACAAAGGGACCACGGTGCGAGTCTCAATTCCCTTAGATCGGAAAAATTGATGGCGATCCGAATAATAATAGCTGATGATCACACCATGTTCCGGGCCGGCATACGGGGCCTGCTCGAAAAGGAGGATGGTATCGAAGTAATTGCTGAAACCGGCAACGGATTTGACACAATTAGAGCCGTTTCAGCGAATCAGGTAGATGTTCTTCTGCTTGATTTGGGAATGCCTGGGCTTCCCGGGGCCAGAGTCGCGGAGGCGGTTCTCCAGGAGAAGCCACACCTCGCGATTGTGGTCTTGACTATGCACGACAAAGAGTTCTACTTAAAGGAACTCCTTAAGATTGGGGCTCGTGCTTTTGTACTCAAGAAATCCACTGGGAAAGAGCTTGTTCAAGCGATCCGTTCCACCTATCGAGGAGAACGGTACGTGGACCCGTCCTTGGCAGGTCGAGTGATCAGCTCCTTCTATGATCCCAGCCCTCGCTCCCAGTGCAGATTGGATGTTCTTACGCCTCGGGAAAAGGAAGTATGTACGCTCCTTGCCTATGGATACACAAATACAGAAATAGCGCAGAAGCTCTGCATTTCAGACCGTACGGTCGAGACTCATCGAAGTAACATCACTGCGAAACTGGATCTAAGCAGCCGGGCTGAAATCGTCCAGTTTGCAATCGATAACGGCCTGCTGAGGACAGAGTGATCACTTGAACTCCGTATTTTCTGCTTAGTTGAAGCCGATAATTGGGACCTTTTCACGGATGCCAAACAGCCCCTGCCCCAAGGGATAATAGTAAGTAGCAAGAAAATCTCGAAGGATCGTTCGGAGCGCTCTCTTTCAGCCATTGAGCGCTTCGATAATTAGTCCTTCGAGAGAGAAGGGTTTCTTCAGAATGGATGCACCTGGCGAGTCCAACGACACTAGCCTCCTAACGCTTTTGACTCCGAGAGAGCGGCAGATTTGTCGACTGCTCGCCTATGGCTTCACCAATCGGCAAGTCGCAGAACAGTTGGAAATTTCTGAAAGGACGGTCGAAACCCATCGCGCTAACCTGACCGCAAAGACCGGTCTTCGATGCCGGGCCGATATAGTCCGGTTTGCCCTCGAAAGCCGTTTGTTGCGTTACGAGTAGAGAACTCTCCAGGTTGCTGTTAAGTCATTCGAGATTCTAGGGCGGAATTCACGACGGCAGTGCCCCCTTCTCCTTTTTGGGCCAAGCGGGAAAGATCCGGAGAAAAACCGCGAGAATAACAAGAGGCAGCAGCAGAAGCACAAGGGCGGCGAGAAGCCCTTCCAGACCCAGCATTTCCATTCTGTACGTCGTAAGCCCCCTGAAACTCTTGGAAAACATCTGGCCGCCAATCACTACGTTCCACCGCGTGCTGAAGATTCCCAGCTGGATTAGTATTGCCGAGGTGAAGTAAGCGAGCTTTCGGAGCTCTGCGTTGGCCCTAAGAATCCTGACAGAAGCCAGGATACTTAGCGGGATTATCATACCGAGAAGTATCTGAATGATAACCAGGCTGATGAAGAGCTTATCAGCGATTAATGACGAGAGGATCTTAATGGATTCTTCACTTTCGTAGAAGCGATGTATGAAATCAAGAGCTTCTAGCGAGAAATCCAGGATTACCGCATAAAAGAGAAAGGTGGCAATCTTGTCAACACACTCCATGTTGATTGTCTGGTTCCTGAGGGGAGCGATTATCATATAGAGAAGAAGCACCAGGGCAATCCCTGAGACGATGGCGGAGAAAAGGAAGACGATGGGCATCAGCACACTGCTCCACCATGGGTTAGCCTTGACGGAGCCAAAGATGAAGCCTACGTAGCCGTGGAGGAGAAACGCTGAAGGAATCCCTATGATAGTGATGACTTTAACGGCTTTCCTGTCGACCGCCCATCCCTCATCGCTCAGGTCTTTTGAAAAAAGTGCAAGAATTCTGTAGAGCCAGTTCAGCGGAAACTTGGCGTCCTGCGACCAAAGGACCAGGTCTCTGCGATACTCGAACCAGATTTCCAGGAGGAGTACCACCATCAAGTACCAGGCGTAAACAAATCCAAAAACGGCCATTGCTGAACCAAGTTGTGGTGTCAAGAATATCTCGTAGGATCTCTCGGGATGCCCCAGATGCATCACCAGTGGGAGGGGGGCAATCAGCAAGAAGGCTAAGGCTGTAAGCAGGGCCAGCCGGTAGATGGGCTGTACCTCTCGAACGTTGAATATCTTTACGAGAGAAGCCAGGATGAACGCTCCTGCCACCAAACCGGTGAGGTAAGGATAGACGACAATCATGATCGACCAGAGCAAGTCAACTTCATTGGGGTATGCGAAGCCGGTGACCTGCTGGAGAAGCTCGGATGCGTTTACACTTTCCATTCCTACCTCACCTCTCCGTCGAGATCCGCATATATAACCTTGGGTTCCGTGTTCAAAGAGGGTTTAAGGACGTGGATCTTCTTCATCCGTTTGAGACGGTTGAGAGGGCTCGCCTTGCTTTCCAGATCCCCGAACACCCTGGCCTGAGTAGGGCAAACCTCGACGCAGGCCGGCAACAGTCCGTTCCGAATCCTGTGATAACAGAAGGTGCACTTATCTGCAGTTCGTGTCACTGGGTGCATATACCTGGCTCCATATGGGCAGGCCTGAATACAATAGCCGCAGCCCAGACATCGATCCCCGTCCACCAACACAACGCCGTCGTCGGTAATAAAGGTGGCCTCGACAGGACAGACCTGGACGCAGGGAGGGTTAGCACACTGATTACAGAGCTTGGGAACAAAGAAGCTCCGAAGAACATTGCGGGGAGCGACCTCCCCGGCAGCATCTCCTTCAGCACCCAACAAGCTCACATCGACTTCGTTGTTGGTCTTGATAACGTATCGCTCGACCCACGTTCGGACGAAGATCGGTTCAGGCGGAACATTGTTCTCAGTCTTGCAGGCTTCCAGGCATCTGGCACAGCCTATACACTGATCTATCTGAATGCCCATACCGTAGGTGGGAAGGGTGTGTCCGCTGTCCGGCCCGATTCCCTGGGCCGTGCCCAGTTTCGAAATTGCCTGAAAAGTCCCTGCCAGAGGTATCAGGGAAACTAGTTTCCTCAGTAACTTTCTTCGTAGCATCAACTTTCCTCGGGAAGATGGGGATAGTGGCACTGCCAACACTGATACCTGCCACCGTGGGTGGCCAAATCGACCTTTAAAGAGCCCTTGTTCTCAGAATCTTCACCTTGACAAGTGCCGCAGAACTGCCTCCCAGCAGGTTTTGTTGCCCTATTGGTTCTAGGGGTAACCCTGTGTTGGTCAGGCGCCACATGACAGGTCGTGCATGCAAGACCCACATGGTGAGATATGGCCTTTGTTCTGGCGATCTCAGCATGGCAGGCACTGCACTCCCGGGGAGTCTCCGGAGGTTTGGGATCGTGCGGATCGTGGCATTGGATACAAGGTTCCAAGGGGTTATGCGCTACTGGGTTGATCTGAGGAAACCCGGTAGGACGCGATCGATCATACGTGTGACACACTGGGCAAAATTCACGCCTTCTAGGCGCCGTCGGCTTGATCTCCAAGTCTTCGACATGTACCTGGGCTGGTCCGTGACATGTCTCACAAGAGAGTAAGGAGTGGTAGCCCTGAACGATCTCGCCGGGCTCTTCCACATGACAGTCGGCGCAAACAGCAGAACCGGCGAATCTGATCTCTTTGGCAGTCTCTTGCTCCATCGCTCTGGCTTTGTGGGCGTCCATGTCTGTAAGGGAGGCCGGCAGTACAAAGAATCTGATGG
>JAUWTT010000130.1 GCA_030614585.1 Acidobacteriota bacterium | reverse complement strand
GACGAATAGAGTTCTTCGAATTCTTCGAGCGAAGGCAATTCGGAGAGGTCATTCAATCCGAAACGAACCAGGAATTCCTGTGTCGTTCCGTACATGATTGGTCGCCCTACGACCTTCTTCCGGCCCCGCATCTCAATCAGCTTCTTTTCCAAAAGTGTACGGATCGTCGAGGTCCCTTTTACACTGCGAATCTCCAGGATTTCGGGGAGCGTCACAGGCTGCTTGTAGGCGATAACCGACAGCGTTTCGAGCGAGGCCTGGGAGAGTTTTGCGGACGGCTTCGTCTTTAGATACTCCCGAATCACTTCATGATTTCAGGACGTGTGGTGAGCCGATAACCACCTGCGACGTTTCGAATCTCGACCGCTTCCTGTAACGAGTTGAACTCAATGGAAAGAGCGGCCAGAGCCTTCGCGATCTCTTCCGACGATAGATCGGAAAACACCTCCGAAAACTCCACCAGTGTCACAGGCTCTCTCGCCGTGAAGAGGATGGCCAGTAACTCGGTCTTCACCCTGCCTTTCAGCATGCAACGATCCTGATGTCTTTAAAGGTGCCTCTCTGGAACAGTCGGACTTCACGCAGACGGGCCATTTCCAGGAGAGCAAAGAAGGTCATCACCAGATGCATCCGGGAGACTGGGCGCTCGAAAAAGCTGGAGAAGAGTATCTCCTTCTGGACCTTCAGGAGCTGGCGTAATTCATCCAGTTTCCCTTCCAGCGTCACATTATCACGCTCCACCTCGAGCACAATCCGGTCCTTGTAGCGCTGGACAATCTCATGAAAAGACTTGATCAAGTCGAAGACCGACGCTGAAACCGCTTCCACTTCCTCAGCTTCAAACTCGTTCTCACCCCTTGTCCAGACAGAGTCCTCAATCACCTGCCGGTCGTGGAGCAAACCGGCGGCTTTCTTAAACTTCTCATGTTCAAGGAGGCGATCGACCAACTCCTGGCGCGGGTCTTCAGATGCCTCATCTCCGTCGGTGGTGGTTTCTGAAGGAAGCAGCATTCGGCTCTTAATGTGTATCAGCGTGGCAGCCATCGCAACGAACTCGCCGGCGAGCGTGATATTGAGATCCTTCATTAACTGAAGGTATTCGAGGTACTGCTCGGTTATCTTCGAGATCGGGATATCGTAGAGGTCTACCTCCTGCACTCTGATCAAATGCAGGAGCAGGTCCAACGGACCTTCAAACATCTCCAGCTGGACTCTATATGCAGACGAATCCTGGACCTCGGGCATCGGCTAATACTTTAGCCCCATTGACTGACGTACGTCGTCCATCGTGGAAGAGGCTATCTCGCGTGCTGCCTTACTGCCTTCAGACAAGACGTCGTTCACGTATCCGAGGCTCTTCTCCAGTTCCACCCGCTTCTCATAAAGTGGCTCGACAAGCGGCAACATGTCTTCGAGGAGACGATTCTTACAGTCAATACAGCCAATCCCGGCTGACTTGCACCCCTCAACGACCCACTCTCTCGATTCCGTGTCGGTAAATACTTTGTGATGATCGAAAACGGGACAGATTTCCGGGTTTCCCGGATCGGTCCGACGCATCCGTGCTGGATCCGTCATCATTGTCAGGACCTTCTGGCGAATACTCTTCGGATCTTCCGACAGCTGGATCTCATTCCGGTAGGACTTGCTCATTTTGCGCCCATCCGTCCCAGGAAGACGAGCTGCTTTGGTCAGTTTCGGCTTGGGCTCGGGAAAGACCGGTGCGTAGAGATTGTTGAAACGCCGTGCGATCTCACGGCTGAGTTCAATATGTGAAACCTGGTCTTCTCCCACGGGCACAAACTCAGCCTTATAGATCAGAATATCTGCGGCCTGCAGAACCGGGTAACCCAGGAATCCGTAGGTAGACAGGTCCTTCTCCTTCAATTGGACAATCTGCTCCTTGTAAGTCGGGACTCTTTCCAGCCAGGGTATGGGTACAAACATCGAGAAAAGCAAGTGCAACTCCGCATGCTCCGGAACCAGTGACTGCACCATCAGCGTTGACTTCTCAGGATCGAGACCCGAGGCCAGCCAGTCAATCGCAATGTCGATAACATTTTCTTTAATCTGGCTCACATCCTGGTACTCGGATGTCAGTGCATGCCAGTCCACGATTCCGAAGATGCAGTCGTATTGATCCTGCATCTCTACCCAGTTGTCCAATGCGCCCACCAGATGCCCCAAATGAAGACGGCCGGTCGGTCGCATTCCACTGAAAACCTTCTTTTTCATCAATTCCACCTAAAACGCCACAGCACGAACAAAGCCCAGAATAGGTCTCCAAATGTAATCTAAGGCTCCGGTATACAACAGTAGTAGTAGCAGTATGAAACCATAAGGACGGACCTTATTGATCAACACTCCAAAAGAATCGGGAAAAAGCCCTCCCAGGACCCAACTCCCATCCAGAGGAGGAATCGGGATCAGGTTGAAAACCGCCAGTACAATATTGAGTAACAGACCCAGGTAGCACACCAACAGGAGTGGTTGCAGGGCTGTAAGAGGTCCTCCCGCACTGCCCCCAATCACCGCTGCCAGAATCTTTCCCAGTACCAGGAACCCAAAGGCGGCTGCAAGGTTGCTCAAAGGGCCTGCAGCAGCGATATAGATATGGGCCACGCGCGGATTCCTCAGGTTGGCGCCATTAACAGGGACCGGTTTTGCCCAACCGAAAACGACTCCACCGGCCAGCGAGAGGACGATTGGAAGCAGAACCGTTCCCACCAGGTCAATGTGCGCAAGCGGATTCAGCGTTACTCTTCCCAGCATTCTTCCCGTCGGATCCCCAAACCGCTCAGCCATCCAGGCATGCGCGGATTCATGGATGCTCAACGAAACGAGAATCACGACAATGTTGATGGAAACCCACCAGAGATCAATGCCCTGAAAATTCACGAGCGCGATGATAACACAGGGCAAAGATGCCGGATGCAAGATGCCGGATGCCGGATACCGGATACCAGATGCCGGATACCAGATGCCGGATGCCGGATACCGGATACCAGATGCCGGACGTGTCGCGCCGTAGCTCGGAGAGCGAAGGCGGATGCCGGACGTGTCCAGTGAGGCGTTAATCCGGGATTGACCACAAAGACACGAAGGTCACCAAGAAACAAGAACCGTTTCCCCTTGGTGCTCTTGGTGGCTTGGTGGTTAATCCCCAAGACCCAAGACCCAAGACCATTCGCGACCCAAGACCCAAGACCCGTTATAATATCTTCCTGTCATGGCTGGACTCTTATTCAACGCTGCATTTGGCTTCTATGCTGTTGGACTTTTTCACAGTGTCGTCGCTTTCGTATCCAAGCGCGATGTGTTCGTCCGGATTGCGGTTATTTCGGTGGGGATCGCCTTCGCTTTTCATACTGCTTTCCTGATTTTTAGTGGATTTGAAAAGGGTTCCTTCCCGTTGACCGGACTCAGAGAAGGCCTCGCAATCTTTGCCTGGGTGGTGTCGCTCTGTTTCTTGATCGCCTACTCACGATACAGAATCAAAGTTCTGGGAATCTTCTTCCTGCCCCTGGTTGCAGCGATGATGCTGAGCACCGTGTTCATTAAAGCATCACCGATTCCGGACATCCTTCGTTCCAGCTGGGTGTATCTCCATACCAGCCTGATGTTTCTGGCCTACGGTATGTTCTTTGGCACCTTTATCGCAGGTTTGTTCTATCTGCTGCAGGAACGTGAACTGAAGAGTAAGAAGCCAAGGACTTTCTACGATCAACTCCCCTCACTGCGAACTCTCGACGACCTATTCCTCAAGTTCCTGATTGCTGGTTTTACCTTCATGACGCTCGGACTCATCGTCGGCATAATTTGGGCGGAGCAGAATTGGCTCAATGGCTGGCTCAAAGACCCAAAAGTCATAGCAGCCATGGCCACATGGGGGATCTATCTCGCATTGCTCTATGTACGGCTGACACTGGGCTGGAGAGGAAGGAGCGTGGCACTTCTGGGCATGCTGGGCTTCTGCTCAGTCCTGTTCAGTTTTCTCGGTGTTGCATTTTTTGGGGGCCAGCACGTTTTCAGATAATGGAACTTACTCTGGTTGGATTGAATCACAAGACAGCGCCCATTGACTTGCGCGAAGAAATAGCGTTCGCGGAGGCTGCCCTCCCCTGCGCACTCCAGACGCTGCGAAGCGAATTCGGCTTTGGAGAAGCGCTGATTATTTCGACCTGCAACCGGGTCGAGATCCTAGCCGATGATTCAAGAACTCGAACCTCTTCTGACCAGATAGCAGCCTTTCTTTCCCATTATCATGGCGTCGATTTGTCCAAGTTTGATTCTCATCTTTACTTCTACAGAAAGGACGACCTGGTACGTCATGTTTTTCGAGTCGCTTCCAGCCTCGATTCCATGGTCCCGGGTGAGGCGCAAATACTGGGACAGCTCAAGCAGGCCTACTCGGCCGCACAGGACGCGGGCACGATCGGGAAGCTGCTGTCACGTCTAATTCCTCACGCCTTCTACGTTGCCAAGCGGGTTCGCAGAGAAACGCAAATCGGGAACTCCTGCGTTTCAGTGAGCTCTGTAGCAGTGGAGTTGGCGCGAAAGATCTTCGGCGAGTTGGAAGGGCAGGAAATACTCCTCCTGGGTGCCGGCAAGATGAGCGAACTCGCCGCCAGAAGCCTCATGAAAGCAGGTGCCAGCAGGATTCGGGTAGCAAACAGGACACACCAAAAAGCTATCGAAGTGGCCTCCACATTTGGAGGTGATGTGGCAAGGTTCGACGAACTGGAAGAGTCGATGGCTCAATCGGATATCATCATCGTGTCAACAGGCGCTGATAAACATATTGTTGACAGAACGCTCGTAGAGACAGTCCTCCGTAGACGGAAGTTCAGCCCCATTTTCATCATCGACATATCAGTCCCGCGAAACGTGTCACCCGAAGTAAACGAAATCGAAAACGCCTTTCTCTACGATATTGACGATCTTCAGTCGGTCGTGTCCTCTCATTTGCAGGAGCGTTCGCAAGAAGCCGAGCTGGGCGAAGATATCGTCGGATATGAAGTGACAAACTTCGCCAGGATCTGTGAAGGAGTTACCGTTGGCCCACTGGTGAAATCCTTTCGGCAGAAGCTGGAAAGCATTTGCCTGGAAGAACTCGGTAAAGACGAAAAGGGGTTTACGGTCGAAGACCGGGAGAAGGTTGAACGTCTATTTCTCCGCGCTGCCCATCGGATCGCCCATCCACTCATTCGGGAGATGAAGAAAGGCGACGAGAATCCTAATCGCCAATTCCACAACCTCGAGATGATCAAGAAAGCGTTCAATCTGAAAGATCCCAAATGAAATCGCTCACAATCGGTTCGCGTGGAAGCAAGCTGGCCCTGGCACAGACTCACTGGGTCGCTGAGCAAATCCAAAGGCATCGCCCTGAAATCCAGGTCGATGTACAAGTCATCAGAACAACGGGTGACAAGATGACCACAGCGTCCCTCACCCAGCTCGCAGGTGAATCCAAAGGCTTATTCGTCAAAGAGATCGAAGAAGCCCTTTTGGCAGGATCCATCGATCTGGCAGTGCACAGTCTCAAGGACGTTCCAAGTACACTACCCGAAGGTCTTGCCATAGGTGTCATTCCAAGGCGTGAAGATCCGCGGGATGCACTTATCGGAAACCAGCAGCTGGCATCGGTTAGCGACCTCGAGCACGGAGCGACGATCGGGACGAGTTCGCTTCGCAGGAGCGTGCAACTTCGTGGCTTGCGGCCAGACTTCAAGGTAGTTCCCATCAGGGGAAACGTGGACACCAGGCTGCGAAAACTGAAAGAGCAGCAACTCAGCGGAGTTGTGCTTGCCCTGGCTGGACTCCGGCGCATGAGTTTGCAGCAGCATGTTTCCTACGTTTTCTCGGTGGAGGAGATGGTTCCAGCAGTCGGCCAGGGAGCACTCGGCATAGAAATCAGAAGTGACGATGACAAAGTGCTGAACCTGATCGGAGCGCTGGAGCATCCGCCGACTCGAACAGCCGTCGAGGCCGAACGTGAGTTCTTGAGAGGAATGGGAGGTGGCTGTCAGGTTCCCATGGGTGCCTTTGTAGAGATTTCCGAGCCACAGTCACGGTTTCTGGCCTTCCTGGCCAATCCGTCCGGAGACCAGGTAATTCGCTATTCCAACGAGGTCAGCAGTGAATCCCTGACTGAAGAGGCAAAGCGAGCGGTCGAGTATTTTCGATCCGAAGGTTCAGACAGGATTCTCGCCGAGGTTGACGTACTATGAGTCCGCGGCCACTTGAAACCAGGAAAATTCTTGTAACGCGAACCCGGGCGCAGGCGAGTGCATTTGCCTCCACCTTGAATGACCGCGGCGCCGAGGTTTTCGAAATTCCAACCATCGAAATCGTCCCCATCCAGAGTCGCGAGCTGGACGAGGCTCTAAAAACCATCGCCTCCTTCGATTGGCTTTTCTTCACCAGCGTCAATGGCGTTGACTGCTTCTTTCAGAGGGCAAACGAACTGGGTGGCCTCACCTCTGAAATCCCCAGGATCTGTACGATTGGACCAGCAACCAGCAAGAAAGTCCGGGAGCATGGATATGAAGTGGCGCTGCAGCCTACGCTGTACCAGGCCGAAGGTGTCATCGAAGCGTTCTCAGCCTACCACGGAGGTGGGATCGAAGGTTTAACAATCCTTCTTCCCAGGGCCCGGGTCGCGAGGGAGATACTGCCGGAACAGCTGAGGTCGGGAGGGGCCACGGTGGCGCTGATCCCCGTCTATGAAACCGTCGTACCGGTTGAGAGCCGTGCTCGATTACAGAAGATCCTGGACGAGCACCAACCGGATCTGGTCACTTTCACCAGTTCTTCAACGGTCCATAATTTCATTGAAATCGCCGGGGACATCGACCGTATTCGAGGCTTGCTCTATGCAGCCATCGGGCCTATCACAGCTGAGACTGCAAATGAGTATGGACTGCAAGTAGTTGTGATGCCCGAAGAATTCACGATCCCAGCCCTGGCGCAGGCGATTGAACACTACTTTGCTTCCTGATTCGTGGGTCTTTACCACCAAGGCACCAAGGACACTAAGAACTCTTGGTGCTCTTGGTGGTAAAGACCTGTTTAAAGTGAGATCCTAATCGGCGTTCAAGGAGGCTGAGATGAGTGGAAGATCACTGAAGACAATGGCATGGCTCACCTTCACCGGAGTGGTGCTGGTTGCGTTCTTAACAAGCTGCGCCGAGAAACCTGAACCGGCAGATCTCATCTTGACCAACGGGAAGATCGTGACGATGGATTCGGATCAGCGGCAGTGCGAGGCGATCGCCATTCGTGGCGGCCGAATCGCGGCGCTGGGAACGACAGAAGAGCTTGAAGAATACGTCAGTCCCACAACCACTGTCATTGACCTCAAAGGCCAGTTGGCGATACCTGGTTTCATCGAAGGACATGCTCATTTCTACGGAATGGGCGAGAAGAAGCTCGGACTTGACCTGTCCTCGGTGAGCAACTGGGACGAAGTCGTTGAGATGGTCCGTGAAGCAGCTGCAGAGAGCACTCCCGGCACGTGGATACTCGGTAGGGGGTGGCATCAGGAAAAATGGTCTAACGTCCCTGAGCCCAATGTGGAAGGCTTTCCCGTACATGACAGTCTCAGTCAAGCCTCGCCGGATAACCCCGTGCTGCTCACACACGCGAGTGGACACGCCGGCTTCGCCAATTCCCAGGCAATGAAACTGGCCGGCGTCACTTCAAAGACGGAGCCGCCTGCTGGTGGAGAAATCCTCAAAGACGCAAGGGGCCGGCCCACCGGTCTGTTCAGAGAAACGGCCTCGGGACTGATTCGGCAAGCTCTCAATAAAGCCCGTGAGGCACGGTCGCCAGAAGAGGTTCAAGCGGAGAAACTCCGTGTCATGGAGCTAGCCACCGAAGAGTGCCTTTCCAAAGGAATCACTTCTTTCCATGACGCAGGTTCTGGGTATCAGTTTGTGGACCTTCTAAAGGAGCTGGCAGATAAGGGTGAACTGGGAGTGCGACTTTACGTCATGCTCAGCGAATCAAATTCAGCCCTTAAGGAGAAGATCGCACAGTACCACTTGATCGATTATGCGGAAGGCATGCTGACTGTCCGATCGATAAAGCGGCTGATCGATGGGGCGTTGGGGGCTCGGGGGGCCTGGTTGCTGGAACCCTATTCCGATTTGAGTACCAGTACAGGGCTGAACACGACATCGGTCGAATCGATTCAGGAAACCGCTGAAATAGCTGTCACAAATGGCTTCCAGCTCTGCGTCCACGCCATAGGTGACCGTGCTAACCGAGAAACGTTAGACATCTTTCAGGCGGTCTTTGAGAACCACCCGGAAAAGAAGGATCTGCGCTGGAGGGTCGAGCATGCCCAGCACCTCGATCCTGCCGACATTCCCAGATTCGCACAGTTGGACGTGATCGCTTCAATGCAAGCCGTCCATGCTACTTCGGACGGTCCCTGGGTAGTGCCGAAGCTAGGGGAGAAACGCGCCGGCGAGGGAGCCTATGTCTGGCGTTCGTTGATCGACTCAGGGGCGCTGGTAACCAACGGTTCGGATGCTCCCGTCGAGGACGTTGATCCTCTACCGGGCTACTACGCATCGGTTACCCGTGCCCTCAGCGATGGAACCCTCTTCTATCCCGATCAGTGTATGACTCGAGAAGAAGCTCTCCGATCATTCACCGTAAACAATGCCTATGCCGCCTTCGAAGAGAACAAGAAGGGATCACTCGCGCCCGGGAGCCTGGCCGACATCACGGTACTGTCAAAAGACATCCTGACGATTCCGGCCGAAGAGATCCTCGATACCCGGGTTGTCTACACCATCGTCGGAGGCAAGATCGCTTACACCGCCGATGAT
>JAUWTT010000537.1 GCA_030614585.1 Acidobacteriota bacterium | reverse complement strand
GACCTTCAAATCCCGAATCTCTAGTTTGATCTTGGCTTTGTCGACTCCAAGCACCTCATGATGGGCGTGAGCCTGAATGCCCAACACCTCGCAAAGTCTCTGCTGAAGGTCCGACTTGTGCATCGTGCTATGGCCGTGGAGCGATTCGTGTTCAATTCCGTCGGCGATTTCTCTGAGTTGGGCAACTGTCTTCTTGTGCAGTTCTTCGTAGGTATATTCCATTTGCTAGTGTCCTTTGGTTATTGACACGTATTATACAAAGAGTCACAACGATTGACACAGTTAAGGCACCTCCAAACGCCGAAGAAGCGACTTGCTGGTCCCAGCGTTAGGGATGCGAGTGCGAATTCTGGTAAATTATCTTCACTCGACAGTGGAGTATGGCTAACAAAGAACACGTTGAAATACTGCTGCAAGGTGTAGAGGTCTGGAATTCCTGGAGAGAGAAGAATCCAGCAGCAAAGCCGGATCTCAGTCAAGTCAACCTGATCAATGCGGATTTGAGTCGAGCCAATCTGGATGGAGCCGACCTTAGACGAGCTGATCTGAGCAAAGCTCAGCTAAGCCACTCGTCCCTCTTTGGCGCGAATCTCGAGTCGGCAACGTTGATCCTGGCCGACCTCTTGGGAGCAGTGCTCAATGGTGCCAACCTCAGTGGAGTCAGTTTCTTTGGAGCTTTCCTCTTCGGAACACGAATGAAGGGCGCCAACTTGGATGGGGCAAATCTACTTGGGACAACCCTGATGGGAGCTGACCTCAGCGGAGCGACACTCAGAGGCGCTCACTTGATGGCTGCCAACTTTCATGAGGCCAACCTGACGGGATCAGACCTGACCGGCTCAGATTTGACCGCGGCGTCCCTCGTCGGCACAAGGGTCCAGGATGCCATCTTCGAAGACTGCATGGTCCACGGAATCTCTGCCTGGAATCTCGACGGTTCGCCGAAGAGTCAAAAGAACCTCTGTATTACTGCGAGGGGAGAGTCTCCGATCAAGGTCAATGCGCTGGAACATGCCCAGCTTTGCAATTTGCTTGCATACTCGAAAGGATTGCCCGAACTTCTGAAGCACGCTCCCCGGATATCGCTTATCATCGGCAGGTTCAACGCCGATCGAGTGGCAAGTCTTGCGGTAATCCAACAGGGGTTGCTGTCTCGGGGCTATCTTCCTGTGTGTGTAGAAACGGATAAGCCGGTATGGAGGGGAGTCACTAAGTCACTGTCTCCGTTCCTGACACTCGCCCGCTTCGTCATTGTCGATCTCACTGGCCTGCGAGATGCCGGCTCAGTGGTTCAGCCCTTGATCAGCCGGCAACCTCAACTCCCCATCATCCCGATCCTTGAAGACGATTCTTCGACGGGTTCAGCTACGGGACAACTGCCGTCTCAGGGTTCGATCCTCGAAGTCTTCCGCTATGGCGGCGGGCCGGATCTGCGGACTGAGGAGGTTATTCGCTGGATCAGTCTAGCTGAACAGAAGGCCGCAGAACTGCGCAACTCAAACCATTGAGCTGATACGGATCCGGGACTGGTGCGAGTGCGGTGGATAGCGGGTCGCTTAGTCTTTCCGATCGGCCAGTCGATAGCGAAAAGTAATTTGAAGCCAGAGTAAACTTTTGAGGTGGTTTTGCAGTCTAAGTCTGAGAGACGAAGTTGGAATTGTAGGGCTATTCCTGAAGTCGACTGAAGAGGGAAGACTGTGACAGAGCAAACGGTATCCCATTATCGGCTCTTCGAACAACTGGGGAGCGGAGGTATGGGAGTGGTGTACAAGGCGGAGGACACCCGTCTTGGACGTCATGTTGCCCTCAAGTTCTTTTCCCAAGAAATGTTTGGAGATGAGACGGCTCAAGGGCGCTTTATGAGGGAAGCGAGAGCCGCTTCAGCCCTGAATCACCCCTCCATCTGCACAATTCACGACATTGGCGAGCATAAGGGCCAACCCTATATCGTGATGGAGTACCTGGAGGGAGAGACCTTGAGACGAAGACTGAAGGGTCCTCCCCTGGATTCAGAAGAGTTAATTGAGTTTGGCGCCCAGATTGCCGATGCTCTTGATGCTGCTCATTCCAAAGGAATCATCCATCGCGATATCAAGCCCGAAAACATCTTCTTGACGAGCAAAGGACAAGCCAAAATCCTTGATTTCGGCTTGGCGAAGTTTACTCTGGACCCCGTCGACTCGGTTTCGTCGATGCCTACAGCGCACAAGGAGGGGCTAACTACTCCGGGAACTACGATGGGGACGGTGGCTTACATGTCTCCGGAACAGGCTCGTGGGGAATCGCTCGATGGCAGAACCGATCTCTTCTCATTCGGGGTCGTACTCTATGAAATGGCTGCCGGCACCCCCCCCTTCAAAGGAAAAACCGCTCCCATCGTCTTTAATCAAATCCTTTCGAAGCATCCACCTCCTCCATCCCGCCTTAATCCCGATCTCCTGGAAGATCTCGACGGCATTGTGGTGAAGGCCCTCGAAAAGGAAAGAAGAATTCGTTACCAGTCTGCGCGGGAAATGCTTGCCGACCTGAGGCGCCTGAAACGAGACTTGGATACTCAGACATCTCTGTCAACATCGGCCTTCGAGTACAAGCCCGCGCGAAAACCCTGGTTCAAGATGCTGGGCGCCCTTCTCTTCCTGATAGTCCTGCTGCCTGGACTCTGGTTTCTGAGTCAGCTGGGAGGAAGTTTCTTTGAGACTGAAACGAAGTCAATTGCGGTGTTGCCATTTGAAGTACTGGGTGAAGATCCTCAGGGTGGGCAGCTCAGTGAAGGGCTCACAAACTCGATCATCACACAACTCTCTAAAATGGGTTCGCTTCAAGTCGCATCACGAAGTTCCTCGGCGCGGCTAAGCAGTGACGAAAGTGGGCGCAGTGAGTTAGCAGAGGAACTCGGTGTTTCCACTATTCTCGAGGGGACGGTTCAACGTGATGGTGGGCGAGTGCAGATCATGGCACAGTTGGTGGATACAGCGAGTGATCGCTACCTCTGGGCAGAGAAGTACGATAGAAATCTGAGCGACATTCTTGAGATTCAGAGTGAGATCGCTGGGCGGATTGCCCTGGCACTCCAACTGAAATTAAGTCCACAGGAACAGCGACGCCTTGAAGAGAAGCCGGCTGCCGATCTGACCTCTTATGACTTCTATCTGATGGGGAAAAGCTACTACAAGCTTGGACTCCTCGATGAAGCCGAGAGGTATCTACTGGAAGCCAAGGCGATGGATCCTAATCACTATTCGTTTCCCCAACTGGCTCTGGCGAGAGTCTATCAGGCAAAGGAGAACTCGGAAGCTACCCTTGCCGAATTGAATGAGTTTCTAGAACTCCATCCTGATTCAGACTTGTCCGCAGAGATTTCCGAGTGGCGAGATGTGTTGCTTGAATCGTCCCCGTTCTGAGGATTGACTCGGATGTCACCAAGCATGCCTCACAATGCTTGCCGAAGCTCCTCCCTGAAGATCGTGGCAATATCCGACGTCGCTTCTTCTGCACTCCGTTCTGACGTGTCGATGGTGAAGTGGGCAGCCGATCTGTAAAGTGTTT
>JAUWTT010000348.1 GCA_030614585.1 Acidobacteriota bacterium | reverse complement strand
TCGACAGAAGAGCCTGTCCTCGGTCATCACAGGAACTTTGCCAAGTCGCCGGATAACAGCATCTCCATCGCTCAGGCTGTAGAGACTTACCACGCTGTCGCGATGGTAATTCACAAAGAAGTCGCCTTGTGCAGAGACAAAGGCCCCGCCGGTCTTGCCGTTTTCCGCCAGGCGGTAGTAAAGGAACTTCCCTGTTTTTAGGTCGAAGCAGGCAGGAACAGAGCGACCACAGGGCACCAGAAGTTTGTCACCGGCAATCACGAGTTGGCCCTGAGGCGCAACTCCCGCATATGCGGGGGAGTTATGGGGCTGCAACATATACTTCGGCCCGGTGCTGTCATTCTGCCAGACCTCTTGGCCCGTCTCAGCATCAACAGCGAACACGAAGACTCCCATGAAGGGCCAGATCCCGGCTGCGAAGTAGATGACGCCGTCTTTGAGGACTGGACCTCCACGAGCCGGCCAAGTCGAAATCAGCCGCTCATTTCCGAGGATCTTTCGATCAGCAGGTGCGCCTTGAAACTTCCAGATTAGAGTTCCGGACTCGGCGTCCAGGCAATAGAGGTACCCATCGTCACTTACAAAATAGACTCTCCCCTCAGTAGCAACGGCAGGAAACCGAACTGGACCATCGACGTAGTATCGCCAGCGCTCTTCGCCGGTATCGGCTGCCAGCGCGATCATGGAATCACTCGCATTTGATCCGATGAAGAGTGTGCCGTTATGGACCACTGGTTCATAGACCCTGTCGAATTGCATGAGATCCTGGTTAAGCGGATCGTCCCAGGTCTGCTCCAGCTTCGGGTACTCCCTGACCCAGAGCAAGTGCAAGTCGTCTGGAAGTTGCTGTGGAGAGGCTGCGCTGCGACCAGCGTCATAGCGCCACGTGGGCCAGTCATGACGTCGGTTCTCCAGAAAATAGTAGCCCAGGATCAGAAAGAGAATCAGCCCTGACAAAGCGCCGGCAAGCAGATAGTTGGTTCGTTTCATCATTCGCTCAACCTAGAACCTGGAACAGTATGCAACATGGGCCACACCTGAATGGCTCAGTCAGTCTAGCTTGACGCGGAAATCAGGTAAAGGATGATTCAAGAAATCCGGGTTGGCAGTGCAGGTTCGCGCATCGTAAGACAACCATCCTGGGTTCACGGTGGGACAGCCATCCCTGGCTGTCTTAAGCGGGAGGGCAATATCAATGGTTGCCGAAGCAAGAACCACAGGCAGGGATGCCTGTGCCACTGTGGAAGATGCAAGGATGCCTACTGTTGTGGAGCTTCGTCTTTGAGACCCAGCGCTTGCATTCGGTGAAGTTGTTGTCGGGTGGCTGGATGCTGATAGCAGGTTTGCGAGGACGGATCTCTTGCGAGGCATTCGGCGTGTGTTCTTGCACCTGCTCGCTCTGCCCATTCGTCGTATTTGCGCGACAGCTGGGCGGCGACTTCTGGCTCAGCTTCAATCAGGCTGGTTAACTCGCATCGGTCCGAGTCGATATCGTAAAGTTCCCAGTCCTGTGAACGCTCAGCAACCAGTTTCCAGCGGCCAAGACGCACCGCACGATTCGCGTTGAACTCCCAGAAGATCGGTGCATCTGGACGGGTTCCCCCTCGCAGGACCGGAACCAGAGACCGTCCTTCCATCGGAAGAACAGGGTAGTTATTGTACTGACGGGGATAGGAGGATCCGGACGCTTCTAAGACTGTAGGCATGATGTCGATCAGATGCCCGATCCCGTTTGTCATGCTTCCCGCTTCAATGGTCCCAGGCCATCTAACAATAAAGGGAGTACTGATCCCTCCTTCATGGCTGTACTGCTTGTAGAGCCGGAATGGAGTATTCGAAACATTGGCCCATTCCGTGTCGTAACTTCTCGTCGACTCCGCGGGTCCTGGAGTCGTATCCGGCTTGTGGTTCGCTGCCCAGCAGCAGCCCCCATTGTCCGAGAGGAACATCACCACAGTATTCTCCGTGAGGTTCAGCCGGTCCAGTGAGTCAAGTACTCGTCCAACACCTCGGTCCAGCCGGTGGACCATGGCCGCATAGACTGCCATTAACAGGTCTTCTTCCTGACGCTGCGAATCGGTAAGCGAGTTCCACTCGGGTACGATCTCGTCACGCGGACTCAGCAGCCATTGAGGGTCAATGATTTCTCGAGCGACCATGCGGTCATAGCGTTCGCGGCGGATTTCATCCCATCCTGATGTATAACGACCGACATACTGTTCGATGTCATCGGGGAGTGCATGAAGCGGAAAGTGAGGAGCGTTGTATGCCAGGTAGAGGAAGAACGGGGCCTCCTTACGTGTTGCTTTGTTCAGATACCGAATAGCTTGATCCGTGAAGGCAGTTGTCGAGTAGAAGTCCTCAGGAACATTGTACTGCTCCTCATCCAGGACCATGACATTTCTTCCACTCCGGTATTCTTGACCGGTATAGAAGTTGATTGCACCTGTCAGGAATCCAAAGTACTGGTCAAAACCCCTCCGGGTTGGTTGATCATCAACTGTCCATGTCTCCGGCTTTGAGGCCGAGTAGCGGCCTAAGTGCCATTTCCCGACCATGTAGGTTTGGTAGCCTGCTTGTTGAAGTGCCTCGGCGACGGTCACATGGTTCCGTGTGATCAGGTTGTTGCTCTGGTGATGGTAAAGCCCGGTGAGGAGTGCGGCCCGGGTTTGAGTGCATTTAGCATCATTGTAGAACTGTGTGAACCGCATCCCTTCTGTTGACAGTCGATCAAGATTGGGCGTGGAAATCTCGCTTCCGTAACATCCAAGATCTGAGAAACCGAGGTCATCACAGAGTATGAGCACCACGTTCGGGCGTGGTTTGGCTGGCTCGGATCCGGTGCAACCGAATGCCAGAGCCGAAAACAAGAGACAGAGACATATCCGCCAACTAGACATAACCGATTTTCAAGCACAGTCTAAGGCCTGCACGGGAGAGATTACAACCAAGATCCTCCCTGTCCAGTACCAACAATGATTGCATCGAATTTGTTTACCACTTGCTTTGATCTCCTCACCGACCTGTATTCTGGGACGCGCTCCCTTAGCGCAGGAACTTGCACTTGGAGTATGGAAGAACTGCTGACCACTGGCAAGGAGTCAAAGAAGAGTACTCTCTCTTCCAGAATTGTGTCAGTCGCCCAGCTAACCGTTGTCCCGCAAGGGAGGTCGACCGCAATCTGGGAGAGAGATTTGACGGGGAAATTGCGGCAAATCGTCTCCACTGTGGAGAAGTCCGGCAAGGTCAGCTTCTTTCACCCCTCCCAATTGGAAACCCACAATAGTGACATCGTCCGCCAGGCTCCCCGAGCTCCATTTCTCGACCTGATCTAATAGAGTGGAAAGACTTTCTTCGAGGGACGCTTCGCGCTGGCTATCGAGTATCTGAACGAGGCGTTGCTTCCCAAACTCGCGGCCATCTTCATCCATCGGTTCTGTAACACCGTCCGAATAAAGGTAGAGTCGATCTCCGGGTGCCAGTTGTATGACATACTCGTCGTACTCGGCCCCTTGGAAGAACCCTACCGGAAAGCCTTCTCCGCTCAGAACCTGACCATCACGGTTCTGTGGAAAAAGAGCCGGAGCTGGGTGGCCGGCGCAAGCGTACCGAAACTCCATTGTCTCGGTATTCACAATGCCGTACAGAATGGTGAAGTATTGCCCGGTGGCCAGGTCCATCGGAAATCGCTGATTCAATTGCCGCAAGACTTCAGCCGGCGGTACGGGTTTATGACTAGTGTCGACATATTCCCTGACAATCGAAGATCGTCCATGAGTCGGGGATAGTAGGCGATGGATTCTCACCGATAGCAGAGCAGCGGCCACTCCATGTCCGCTCACGTCGAGAGCGTACAGCCCTACCCAATTGTGATTCAAGGAAAAGACATCAAAAATGTCACCAGCAAGGGTCTCACAGGGTCTAAACCTCGAGCCAAATTGAAGCGCTGACACATCAGGAAGAGAACTGGGAAGAAGAGCTCTCTGGACCTGCGCGGCCACTTCCAGGTCACTTTTCATACGCTCATTTGTGTGGCGTAGTTCTTTCTCTATCAACAGTCGGGCCCTGTTACGTCGTGTCAAGACCCAAACAACACCTGTAATACATAGAGCCGTCATCAAGCTCGCTGGACCATACTCAAGGAGATGTCCCTGAAGACAGCTACACGCACTGTGAGCCAAAAAGTGAAAGTAGCGTGCAAGAATGAAGACCCCCAGGGGAAGAATCATTCCTACCGCAACAAAGATGGCATCCCGGATCAGGGTCTGCCGTGTTCTTAGAGGGCGTGCCAGCGACGGAATTACCCCAATCTTGGAGTCTATTTGTTCTAAAAGTCTGTCCATATTGGCTCCTCAATTGGACTGGTCCTCCAGCAGAGCAGCACTGCGCCGGCAATCGCCTGATCGATGGTGGTGGTATCGGCCATCGAGACCCTGGTGGACACCTCACCGGTATATTTATCCACCACGTCAAGCCCTTGGTCTGCAAGTTTTGGGTGGTTGGCCAGGTAGTAGGGATAACGACTCTTCAAGATGGTTGACTCCTCTCCTAGATAGGACACACGATACTGCCCAGCCTTTCGCTCAACCGGCGGTTTTCTCGGTAGTCGATCGGAAGTACCAGCAAACTCGGTCCCGCTTCAGTTAAAGCCCGCTCGAGCCTCGGCAGCAAATCCGAGGAGTTTCGGACATAGTGTCCATTCCAGCCAAATGCACTGGCTAATTGGAGCCAATCGGGATTCGTAAAGGAGAGGTCGGTGTGGCGTCCAAACTGATTGGTCTGTTTCCAGGCGATCAATCCGTAGGCTTTGTCTTCCCAGACCATCGCCACAATGTCGGAATTCAGCCGTCTCGCTGTCTCCATCTCCTGCACGTTCATCAAGAAACCAGCATCGCCGCAGATGGCCAGGATTCTCTTTTCGGGGAAAACGAGATTTGCGGCAATGGCTCCCGGAAGGGCGAATCCCATCCAGCAGAACCCGTTCGGAATGAGGCAGGTGTTGGGCTCGTGGCATTGATAGTGGCGCGCTATCCACATTTTGTGCGCACCGACATCGGACAACAGAATATCGGCCGGACCCATCGTTTGGCGGTCATCCCAGAGTACTTTCTGGGGGCGAATACTCCCTTGGGTGTCGTCATCCTTGTGTTTGGCGAACTCCTCTAGCATCTCCTGT
>JAUWTT010000005.1 GCA_030614585.1 Acidobacteriota bacterium | reverse complement strand
TGCCGGATGCCGGATGCCGGATGCCGATAGATTGTGACCTTTTCTGGGTGATATTTTCTTGGCGGCTTGGTGGTGAAAATTATCCGGGCTAAGAATTCAACGCTGGGCCACAACGTGGACTGCCAGCACCTTCGGGTTCTTGGTTCGCTCGTTTCGGTAGGTTCGGATGATGCCGGCCTCACGGAAACCTGCGTCTTGAAACTCTTTCAAAAAGGCGCCGCCTTCCTTTGCTCCGGCAATTCAGGCAAACCAGTTGTCTTCGTCTCTGGTCTCCTCTTCGGCCAAAGGTTCTTTAAGAATGAGTTCGGCAACAAAAGCCGCGCCATTCGACTTCATCACTCGAGCCAACTCGGAAAAGATGGGATTTCGATCACGGTTCAAGTTGAAGATGCCGTTCACAAGTGCAACATCTATCGTCGAGTCTTCGAGCGGAAGTTCCCCTACGTTTGCCTTCTTGAACTCACTGTTCCTGGTTCCCAGTTCATCGGCAGCCTCCTGAGCTCTCTGTAACATGGCATCACTGAAATCGATTCCAATCACGTGACCGGCGGGTCCGGTTCTACCGGCAGCGATCAATGAGTCAAGACCAGCTCCGCATCCTAGATCGAGGACTCTCGTTCCAGCGGGTATGTCCGCAAAGATCGAGACATTGGAGACACCCGCAAAGGACTCCGTTGAGCTTGCCGGCATCTCGGCCAGGATCGATTTCGGATACCCGACGCTTCGAGCAAAGGCCACACCCACCGGAAACGGGTGCTTTCTTGCAGGCTTTTCAGCTGCAGCTGAATACGCCTTCCGGACACCTTCTTTCAAGTTGAATCTCTTTGACCTGCCAGGCACCTTCACAACCAGCGAACTCCCTCCAGCAACATTCTACACTCTGGCCCAAATGCCAAATGTCAAATGTCAAGTGCCACATGTCAAGTGCCAAGTTCGTCATTCGCACTTCGACGAGTTCCCAGTCCCTGGGGAGTAAGACCCAAGTGCCAAATGTCAAATCTCAAATCTCAAACCTCAAGTTCGCCGTTCGTCGTTCGTACTTCGTCGTTTCACTTCACACTTCGCACTTTCTTCAGCTCCCAGCTCCCGTTACTTATCGATCGGCTCTTCCACGACAGGTGTAATTCTGCAGGTACAGCGCTTGAACCCGGGAAAGAGGAATTTCTGGATGGCCTCCATATCGTCGGTTTCCACCAGATAGTAGATTTCGTGCTCGGCAAAAGCTCCGAAGATCCCTATCACCTTCAACCCCACGACATTCGGGTCGTAGAGCGATTTCGAACCACCCTCATCCTTCGGACAACTCTCGGCAGTGTGGGTTTGCGTGATGTGAAATAGCAAAATGTTTTCTCCTTAATTTAACGACAATCTCATTCATGAACAGAACTCGGCTGGCCGGAATCGGCGGCGAGATCAGAGCCTTTGGCACCCTTCCATGGGATCAACATGGGGACCTCTTCCTGGTAGCGCCGATAAACTTCGCCATGAACGCTCTCCAGCAATCACACCATAAAGGATGGCAAGCGCTCTACCCATTGGGCACCTCTCAGGGTTGTAAGTGGCACATAAAGAAGAATTGACTCTTGTGTAAGATTATGTTCGTCTATTGTTTCTTTTGTCAAGTCTTTTTGTTTAACAGCCATCTAACCAGTATTTCTCACGAGGTTGCGTAGGGGGGCGGTAGAGACCCACCCTTGGCGGGTTATAAAAGCCGTCCCGACAAGGCCTCGCGACTGAGGCCCTCGCAGTCGGGCCTGGTGTGCACCGCCGCTCAAGCAAACAAATCTCTTGCTTGACAAACCGGACGGTGTATAGGTTACTCGACTCGACAATTCAGTACCGATTGTCTAACTGGTAAACGCCTTCTGCACGATCTGGGGGAAGGAGCCGAGTCATGGGAAATTGGCCTCGATCCGAGGAACTGTACAGACGAGCCCGGAATTCGTTGGCGGCGGGAGTGAGCAGCAATGTCCGCCTGCTCGCTAAACCCTTGCCACTGTTTTTCGAGAGAGCTGACGGTGCGATGATTTACGACGCAGATGGGAACGGCTACATTGACTACGTTCTCGGCCAGGGGCCCCTGCTGCTGGGCCACTCTCATCCGAATGTCCTTGCTGCCGTGGAACAGGCCATGGGCCGCGGCCAGCTGTTTGCGGGTCAGCACAAATTAGAGATCACGGTTGCGGAAGAACTCGTGAAACTGATTCCGTGTGCCGAACTCTGCAGGTTCAGCCTGAGCGGTTCGGAAGTGGTACAGGCGGCCATCCGACTGGCTCGGGCAGCCACGGGAAGAACGAAGTTCCTTCGCTTCGAGGGGCACTACCACGGGTGGTTCGATAATGTGTTAATCAGTGTAGCTCCTCCGCTTGAGAAGTTGGGGCCCCGGCAATGCCCCAATGTCGCTCCCTCATCTCAAGGACAGGCCCACAGCACCCTGTCGGAGTGTGCGGTCCTGCCCTGGAATGATCTCACCCTCGTAGAAGAGCTCTTCAGTAAAGAAGGAAGCGATATAGCGGCGATTATCACGGAGCCGATGATGTGTAATAACGGAGCGATCAAGCCGGCTCCAGGGTTTCTACAAGGCCTGCGGAAGCTCTGTGACGAGTATGGGGCGTTGTTGATCATGGATGAGGTCATCACGGGCTTTCGTCTGGGTCTGAAGGGAGCCCAGGGGCGATTCGGCGTTACCCCCGACCTCGCGACGTTTGGGAAAGCGATGGCCGGCGGTTTTCCTAATGCTGCTCTGGTGGGAAAAGCAGTATACATGCGACTCTTTGAAGAAGGCGTCAATCATTCGGGTACCTTTAATAGTAACGTGATTTCCATGGCCGCGACCGCTGCTGCCTTGGAGCAGCTTCAATCGGACGAGGCTGCTATCTACGGACATCTTGAATCGATCGGAACATCTCTCATGGCCGGTATAAGGGAGATCGCCCAGCGGACTGGAGTCCCCTTACTCGTAACGGGACTACCAACGGCATTTCATCTATCGTTCACCGACGTAGAGAAGATTGAAGATTATCGAGGCCTCATATCGAACTGCGACCAGAAACGCTACGAGCGTTTTGCAGTAGGCATGTTGGAGAGAGGAGTGCGTCTGCTCGAACGAGGCATCTGGTATGTCTCAACAGCCCATACCGACACACATGTTGAGAAGACTCTGGAAACCGTGGAGGAGGTACTGCGGGAGGCATAGGCAGCCCGGAGCAGGCATGTTGGTCAAATTGAAAGAAGCGCGGGGATAATATGTACGATCTACTAATCACAGGAGGCCGTATCATCGACGGATCTGGCGGGCCTTGGTTTTGGGCAGATCTTGCCGTCCAAGGGGACAGGATAGTCGAGATCGGGAATCTCGCCGGTACATCCGCAAGAACCACGATTAACGCCGATTCCCGCATTGTGTGCCCTGGCTTCGTAGATGTGCACACTCACTCCGATCTTCAGCTTCTCGCCAATCCAGTTCCGGAATGCAAGATCCGCCAGGGAATAACCACCGAGGTCCTTGGCCACGATGGACTGGGATTGGCTCCGGTCACTCCAGAAACAGCTGACGTCCTGCGCCGGCAGTTGGCCGGCTGGAACGGATCTCTCGATGTTAAATGGAACTGGAGCACGATCACAACCTACCTGGATCGTTTCGAAGGAACAACCGCTGTCAACGTCGCGATGCTGGTACCACATGGGACCATTCGCATGGCTGTGGTTGGTCTGGACAACCGGCCACCTACCGAAAAAGAACTCCATACGATGCAAGCTCTCGTCGCTCAAGGAATGGAGGAAGGGGCAGTCGGACTGTCCACCGGCCTGACATATGTGCCTGCCATGTATGCCTCCGACGAGGAGGTCGTAGCCTTATGTAACGCCCTGCGCCCGTTCAACGGCTTCTACTGTCCCCACCATCGCAACTATGGCCCGGAAGTCTTGCAGGCAAACTATGACTGTATCGAGACAGCACGCTCAGCCGGGGTACCGCTCCACCTGACTCACTGCCATGTGAGTACCGAAACCAATAAGGGACGAGCATCAGAGCTCCTGTCTGCCATCGACAAAGCTCGTAAAGAAGGTGTCGAAATCACTCTGGACAGTTATCCATACCTGGCAGGCAACACGTATCTGCACTCATTGCTGCCTGGCTGGATCCAGGAGGGTGGAACAGACGCAACAATTACGCGTCTGCAATCATCCCGGCATCAAACTCGATTACGCCATGAGATGGAAGTGTCCGGCTCTGACGGGTTCTTTGGGATGCCTCTGGGCTGGGACATTATCCAAATCGGCAGTATTCTCGGGAAGCATGATCCGTCCATCGTTGGACTTTCTGTTCCCGATGCTGCAGCACGTTATCGAAAAACGCCATTCGAGTTTTTCATCGATCTATTAGTTGAGACGGACCTGGGGGTCTCCTGTTTTGTTCACATAGGCGATGAGGGAAATGTCCGCACCATCATGCAGCATCCGGCTCACATGGTAGCCAGCGATGCAATCCTGATAGGTACCCGACCTCACCCCCGCGGATGGGGAGCCCACAGTCGATTCCTTTCACGATATGTTCGTGACTTGCAGCTGCTCACCTGGGAAGAAGGTATTCGTAAAATGACTTCCGCGGCGACTCGTCGACTCGGGTTCCTGGATCGGGGAATATTGAGACCCGGCGCCAAAGCTGATCTTGTGGTTCTTGACCCCGATGAATTGAAGGACACCGCCACTTATGAGAATCCGATCAGCAATGCCGAAGGGGTGCACTTCGTTGCCGTAAACGGAGGACCGACACTTTTCGACGGTGAGCCAACTGGGGCCACCCCGGGCTGTGCTCTCCGTGAACCTTACGGAAGGTGTCCAAAGCGGATTACCGAGACTCTATCTGAGATCTTAGGGGATAGATAACCAAAGGGAGTAAATGGACGATGTCTATAGATGCTGCTGATTCAGGACAACACCCGGAACTAAATGCTGCGGATATCCCTGTCGGAGTCATCGGCGTAGGGCTGATGGGCACCAGCATTGTCAGCTGCCTGCTGGCCGCAGGACATCCCGTCGTCGGCCTCGAGTCGGATAGTGAGCAGCGGCGGCGAGCGCCGGAGGAAGTCAGGGCACAGCTCGAGGAACTGATTCGGGAGGGTTTCCTTGAATCAAGTTCATCCGAACTCGTGGAACGCTTCCGGATCACAGGTGACCTCGCACATCTCGAGGGAAGTCACCTGGTCATCGAATGTATCTCAGAAGATATCGAGGCTAAACGCCAGACCTTCAATGCTGTTGAAAAGGTCATTCCTCCGACGGCGGTCATCGGCAGCAATACCTCTGCGATCCCTTTGACCCTACTGCAGAAGGGAATGTGTCATCCTGAACGACTTCTCGGCATCCACTGGACCGAACCGGCGCACATAGGTCGATTCCTGGAAATCATCATGGGAGAGGAGACAGCTCCACAGTGTGTGGAATATGTCACAGAACTAGCCTGCCTCTGGTCCAAGGAGCCTACGCTGGTCCGGCGTGACATACGAGGTTTCATAGCCAATCGCATCTGCTATGCCATGTTTCGGGAAGCCTTTCACCTCGTGGAGTCAGGTATTGCCGGCATTGAGGATGTCGATCGTTCTGTTCGTAATGATGTTGGCTACTGGATCACGTTTGCCGGCCCGTTTCGCTATATGGACCTGATGGGAGTTTCTGCCTACGAAAAAGTGATGCGGGACCTGCTTCCAGAATTGAACAGCAGTCCGGAAGTCCCTCGCTTAATGAAAGACACCGTTGAATCAGGAGCAAAGGGTATTTCCAACTGTCGAGGCTTTTACAAATACACTCCCGAGGAGGCGAAACACTGGAAGGAGCTTTTTCATCAATTCACCTTTGAGATACACAGGTTGGCAGAAACGTATCCTGATGACGCAGCTCCAAGTACAGAAACCAAAACGTCCACGAAGGACACCGAATAACGTAAGGAGAAGCAGAATGAAGAAACGTCTTGCCGGATTGATACTAGTAGCTTCAGTTTTATTGGCGGTAGGAAGTCGATTAGGAGCAGGCGAGATTCCCCAGTTTCGGGATCTTTTCAATGGCAAAGACCTGACTGGCTGGGTAAATGTGAATACCGATGAGGACACCTGGTCTGTGCGCGATGGCATGATCGTTTGCAAAGGTCTACCAATCGGGGTGATGCGAACAGACAAGCAGTATGAAAACTTCCTTTTGCATATTGAATGGATGCACCTCGAGCCGGGAGGCAATTCGGGAGTCTTTGTCTGGAGCAACGCCAACCCTGCAGAGGGAAAACAGCTGCCAGACGGCGTCGAAGTTCAGATGTTAGAACTGGATTGGGTTAACCTGCACAAGAGGGACGGCAAGACTCCGCCAATCGCGTATGTTCACGGCGAACTGTTCGGGGTAGGAGGAGTGGAGACCATACCGGACACCCCCAGAGGCCGAAGGAGCAAGTCGATCGAGAACCGCTGCAAAGGCAAGGGAGAATGGAATACCTACGACGTCGTTTGTGTCGATGGAGTAGTCAAGCTCGCGGTTAATGGGAAATTCGTCAACGGCATCAGCAAATCATCCCAGAAAAAAGGGTACATTTGCCTGGAGTCTGAAGGTAAGGAAATTCATTTCCGCAACATCAAGATCATGGAACTGCCGCCTGGAGTAACCTCCGCGGAGCAGACCGCTCCGTTGTTGGAGAACTGAAGTTCCATTTGAAGGGCTTGCACGCCTCGGGAAGCTGATGAATCGTCGCCCTCGGCCAGGGGATTCACCACTAAAACACAAAATCACTCGAGTTTCTTTGTGCTTTCGTGACTTAGTGGTTATCCCCTCCGGGCGGCAGACGGCAGTCTCCACTTCCGTCATGTCTCTATCTCTGCACCGTATCCCGTTTATCCTGTATCCTCTTTCTCGAGACTCATTCAACGAAAGCGTCTCTGTCAGGTTAGAAATGGAGATTGAATCATGACTCGGAATCATCGAACACATTTCGTTTTAATCATTGCACTGATCGGGTTGATCAGTTCTGGTCTGGCCCTTGCTGCCGACTCCCCGGTTATTGATCGCATCTTGAGTACCGGTGTTTTGAAGGTGGGAATGTCAGGAAACCAGGCTCCCATGAATGCGAAAAACAAAGACGGCCAATTAATGGGGTTGGAGGTTGATCTGGCCAACATGCTGGCAGCAGCCATGGAAGTCGAGGCGAAATTCGTGGTTAAGCCGTTCCCCGAACTGCTCCCGGCCTTGCGGTCCGGTGAGGTCGACATCGTGATGTCCGGAATGACGATCACTGCAAAGCGTACCGCGGACGTCTCGTTTGTCGGCCCCTACATGCTTTCGGGAAAGTCTATCCTGACCAAGTCGACTCTTCTAGCCGCAGCCGATAATGCCGAGGATATCAACGAAGAGCACCTCACGGTTACCGCCTTGAAGGATTCCACGAGCCAGAGCTTCGCTGAACAGTATCTTCCCAAGGCCACCCTTGTAACCAGCGACGACTATGACGCAGCGGTCAAAATGGTGATTGATGGGCAGGCTGACGTATTGGTGGCAGATATGCCTATCTGTGTAACCTCAGTCTTAAAATATCCGGAGGCTGATCTCGTAACCCTGTCCCAACCTCTAACTGTAGAGCCTTTCGGCATCGCCATTCCAGCGACAGACGCGCAACTCCTAAACCTGCTTGAAAACTACCTCAGGACTCTTGAGGAAATGGAAGTTCTGGAAGATCTGAAGAGGAAATGGCTAGACAATGGCTCCTGGGTTTCAACCCTTCCTTAGGATTCTGGCGAAGGTTCAAGCTCCCTGGAACACTGCTCAGACTGTTCAGTAACACCTGTCGGGATCTGTGGCGGTGTCTGTCCGATTTACTGATCTTCGATATCCTGTTCAAGGTAATTGCGTTCGCCATACTGACACCGCTTGTGGGTTGGCTATTTCGGCAATTCGTGGCCACTAGTGGGAACGCCGCAGTCGGTAATTTTGATATCGCTCGATTCCTCTTATCGCCTCTCGGCCTGGGAATGTCTATCGTGGCTGCCGGCCTCCTCTGCACAGTTTTGTTCGGGGAGTTGGCAGGGCTAATGTACATTGGGTTCGGAGCAGTACAGGGTGTGCGGCTCACTTTTGCCGATGCCCTGCGGTTTATAAAGGGGCGAATTGCCAGAATTCTGGGAGCGAGCTATCTGGTGCTCCTCATCCTCGTAGCAGTCGCCCTGCCGTTTATCATCGCCGCCCTGGCTACAGCGAACTTCTTCTTGTCGCAACACGACATCAACTACTACCTGGAAGCCCGCCCCCCGGAATTTGTAGCTGCGATCCTGGTTGGAGTGGTGATAGCAGGTCTCGCTGTCATTGTCCTGGCGATGGTCAGCGTACCTTTGATATTCGTGCTTCCCCAGGTGCTTTTTCAACAGGACGTTGTGTGGTCGGCGTTCAGACACAGCCGTCGGCTGACCCGGGGGAATTCCGGCTACATCGTGACGGCAATACTCGCCTGGCTGCTCGGGACAAGCCTGACGTCGCTTCTTCTGAATTCATTCGTCTATTTCGCGGGAACACTAATGGTGTCTGCATCGGGTGAAAGAGTTGGCCTTTTACTCATTTCACTCGGGATCATTGCGGCGGTCAACCTGATTGTGAACTTGGCCCTTGCTTTCCTGAGCAGTGCCCTGGGCTGCTTGTTGATTGCCCGTTTGTATCGAGAATGTTCCCTCTCCCAAGGCGTGGACCTGAATCTGGCCACCGACTGGGCTCCCTCACTCGACGCGGAGCCTCGACGCCCGTTCTCCAGAAAGATCCCTCTCGGGGCATCCGCCATTATGCTCGTGTTTGCTGCGTTCGTTGCTTACCAGCTATTGGAAAGCCTGAGCCGTGAGGATCATGTCGAGATAAGCGCGCACCGAGGAGCTTCGCTCGTCGCGCCAGAAAACACACTCAGTGCAGTTCGGCAGGCCATCATCGACGGGGCGACCTACGTGGAGGTGGACGTACAGCGAACTGCTGACGGCGTGCTTGTACTTGCTCATGATGCAGACCTGATGCGTCTCGCCCGGGAACCGTTAGTCATCAGTGAGTCGCGGTATGAAGAGCTGCTTGCAGTTGATGTGGGCCGGCTGTTTTCGACTGAATTCACCGGAGAACGTCTTCCAACATTGGAAGAGGTGATCGAGGCAAGCAGAGGCAGAGCTAAGCTGATTGTCGAGCTGAAGAGCTACCGAGGAGACTCGGACCAACTGGTGGCTGATGTGGTGCAGGTGTTCAGGTCTTACAACCTGTTCCCGGACGCTGTCATCATGTCATTGGAGTACAGCGAAGTTCAGCAGGTCGAACGCTTAGACCCCACTATCATCACCGGCTTCGTGGCATCGGCTGCCTTAGGAAACATCTCAAAACTCAACGTCGACTTCCTGGCTGTCTCCGGAGCTCTGGCAACTAACACCCTTATCGCTACAGCTCATTCCCAAGGTAAACAGATCTACGTCTGGACCATTGATGATCCTCGTGAGATGTTCACTATGATTGACCGTGGTGTGGACAATATCATCACGAATGACCCCGGGGCATTGGTCAGCGTCCTGGAAGAGCGGGCAGAGTTAGAGAATGCGGAGCGCATCCTCCTCCGATTCAAGAGTCTCTTTGTCCTCTAGCCCGAGATGAGACCGAGGTTGCCCAGACAAGCAAAACTGGCGGGGAATACGCTGTTTGCCTGCTTCGAAATCCGGAAGGACTAGCTTCGGGCAACTTTCTATGGTGTCATAGTCCCGCACCGGAAATGGAGGAGATGATGAAGACTACAGGAAAGCCTATTGAAACCAGTAAAACCACTCGCCGCCAGTTTCTTGCTCGTTCTGCAGGAGTGACTGCGGCGGTTGGCTTGGCCGGAAATTTAAGCGTTGCCCGCAGTGCTTATGTACAAGGAAGCGATGCGTTGAAGCTCGCCGTGATCGGGTGCGGAGGCCGGGGAACCGGCGCTGCAAAGGATGCGTTGAGCACCCAGGGTGCGGTCAAACTTGTTGCCCTCGCCGATATTTTCGAGGATAGGGTGCAGAGAAGCTTGAAAGCGTTGACCTCTGTCAGCGAAATCAGCGGCCAGATCGATTTGCCCAAGGACCGTCTTTTCGTCGGCTTCGATTCTTACAAGGAAGTCATGGCGATGGATGTCGATGTCGTGCTCCTGACCAGCCCACCCGCTTTCCACCCCATGCAATATGCGGCTGCCATCGCAGCCGGCAAGCACGTGTTCATGGAGAAACCGGTTTGCCTGGATGGTCCGGGTTACAGACTGGCGATGGAAACCAATAAGCTCGCGGACGCCAAGAACCTGAAGGTAGTGGTGGGTCTGCAACGCCGTCACCAGCAAAGCTACGTTGAAGGCATCAAGCGCATTCACGATGGTGAAGTGGGCGACATCATCCTTATCCGCACCTATTTCAACATGCCGTCCAATGGACCCAATTACCAACGCCGGCCGGAAACTGTTTCCGAACTGGAATGGCAGATCAGGCGCTGGGGCAAGTTTACCTGGCTTAGTGGGGATCACATTGTCGAGCAAGCGGTTCACGAGATTGATATCGCCAACTGGATGATGCAGGACGAAACACCGGTAAAGGCCAACGGGTTGGGCGGGCGGCAAGTCCGTACCGGCTGCGGTAACGGCCAGATCTTCGATCACCATTTCGTCGAATACATCTACGCCGACGGTGCGCGACACTTCGCCCAGGCGAAACAGCAACCGGGCGGCTGGTCTCATGTTTCCGACAACGTCCACGGCACGAAAGGCACGGTTACAGTCGGTTCAGGCCCCTACGGCACCGGCGGTTCGGCAACTTATGGAGGGGGTGAAAGCCGAGCAGGTGAAATGCAGATGGCCAACCCATATGTTCAGGAACATCAGGACCTGCACGATGCGATTCGAAACGACACCCCCCTTAACGATGGCTACCATGGAGCCAAGAGCAGTATGACCGCTGCACTTGGCCGGATGGCAACCTACTCAGGGGATGAAGTTACCTGGGAAGAGGCAACGCAATCGGAGAGGGCCCTCGCGCCCGGGTTGGACCAGTACACACTCGCAAGTACGCCTCCAGTCCTGCCGGACGATGAAGGTAACTACCCGATCGCAATTCCCGGAACCACCAAAGCCTGGTGAGGGGGGAAAGTCTTGGGGTCTTGGGACCTCCGGCTTAACCACCAAGGCACCAAGGCCACCAAGAATGCCGGTCCAAGTGGATTTGAACACTTGGTGCCCTTGGTGCCTTGGTGGTTAAGCTCCCCCAGTCCCTAGCCAACTACTCTATTCTTCTTGGCATCCCAGAGCATGGTCTTGCTCTGCCTGTACGACTCCACCCCCATTTTGATGCCGACCATGGTGGCCGTTCCCAGATCGACATTGCAGTATGGAGTGCCACCATCCCGGATGCAATTCAGGAAATTCTCGCGAAGATCGGGACGTTCTTCAGCTGGAATCGTCACCTCCGTATAGCCCCCGTTCATCTCCTTGAACTCCTTGACGAAATCACCGTTACCCGTCAAGGTCATGTCGCCTCCCTGCCCTGCGCGATCCGAGTCTGAAGCGATTTCAATCGTGCCGTACTGGCCGTAGATTCGTGTGGGAACCGGTGTGTCATTGGTCAGAACGCTGGTCAGGTTGATCAAGAAATCACTCGGATAATCAAGGTTCATTAGGAAGACATCAGGAATATCCCGACCATCTTTGAGGATGTAGAGACCTCCATTGGCATTGACTCGCCGGGGAAACTCGCCGTTGTTGCCCGACATCGAGATGAGCAGTGGCGCAAGCATGTGGTAGAGCAGATCGGTTGCGACACCTCCGTTGTAAGGCCAGTACTTCCGGAAACGGAAGAAGTGCTCAGGATTCCAGGAGATTTTCGGAGCCAATCCCCATTCATCCCCCAGCCACATTTCCCAATCGACGTAATCATCAGCCGACTTGCCAGGCCCGGCTGTCCCGTCAATTGGAAACCACTCATTGAACGCACCGCCTCGAATGTTTCGGTTATAGCCGCCCTGGGCCCAAGTCACCTTCCCAAGTTTTCCAGCCTTGATCAGTTCCTGAGCCTTCCAGAACCGGTCATCAGCAGTCCGATTTGGTCCGACCTGAAACACCTTCCCATACTTCTTAACTGCATCCCGCACCTCGAAGGCCTGTGCGATGGTGAGAGTCATCGGCTTTTCGCAGTAGACATGTTTACCGGCTGCCATGGCATCAATACTGATTTTCGAATGCCAGTGATCCGGTGTAACCACCCAAACGGCGTCAATGTCCTCACGCCTTAACAACTCACGGTAGTCGAGGTAACCGTCACCACCACAGATTTCCTTTGCCAGATTGAGGCGTCGCTGGTAGACATCACAGACGGCCACAACCTTGCAGTTGTACTCATCAGAATGCTCGGTCAGGGCACGCAGATGCCCACTTCCCATACCGCCGACGCCGATGATCCCAATGTTGATGCGATCGTTAGCCCCCAGGATTTGTTGACGACTTCCCACCGCGAGAACGCCCGCGGTCACGGCTGTCGTTTTCAGAAAATCACGGCGTGTTTGTCTCATGGCCTCTCAGACTCCTTTCAGATTGCCGGAATACCCGGCTGAAGAAATTCATGACTGAACTCGACCTCAACACTAAGTCGGCGCCCGGTTACAGTCAAGGAATCATTGCATGGAGCCGTGAGATAAGGACTTGACTACTAGTTCTCGAGTGGCGGCCCTTAGCCCCCGGGTCAAAGATGCGGAATAGGGTCCGCCGCTGGGGTTGAGCCCATCTTACAGACCACAGAAGTAATGTCATCATGTTGCGGCTCATTACCGGCGTGAGCCTTGACGCCGTTGTAGATACTTTCGACGATCTGACTCGCACTTCGGTCGCGGTGAGTCTTGATTAGATCCAGGACTCGGTCGTTCCCGAACTCCGTTTCGTCAGATGCCTTTGCTTCCGTGATTCCGTCAGTCAACATCACCAGCATCTCTCCCGGAGCCAAACTGATTGTCTCGCTCGTAGGGATTGCAGATCCCGGGAAAAGTCCAAGCGGACAACCGGTGCTTTCCAGGATCGAGTTGACTTTTCCTGAGCGGTCGAACAGATAGCCGGGTACATGCCCTGCACTGGCGTATGTGAGGGATTGCTTTCTGGGATCAATTCGTGCCAGCAGCAAAGTAACGAATCGAGCGCCGTCGAGATCCGCAGCCAAAGCATTATTGACGAGTGTCAGGACCCTTCCGACATCCGACTCGGTCTTGGCAACTGAGCGCAAGTATGCTCGTGTCTCGGCCATAACCAGGGCCGAACCAAACCCGTGCCCGGTCACATCTCCTACAGCAATGCCGAGACAACCATCAGACATCGAAAGAAAGTCGAAATAGTCGCCCCCCGTTTGGTCCGCCGGAGAGGCAGCGCCAGCTATATCGAACCCTGGGAAAGGTGCAGAAGGCTGGCGATAAAACCGCTGCTGTACCTCTCGGGCCAGACTGAGATGAAGTTCCTGCTCTTGCTTCTTCCGCTGTTCTGTGACGTCCTTAAGAACCGAGACAAAATGAGTAATCTTCCCGTTATCGTCCTTCATCGGAGTGATCGTCTGTTCGGCCCAATAGAGCTTGCCATCCTTTTTGCGGTTGATGATCGTTCCATGGTAGGCGTTACCGCCCAACAGTGTCTTCCACATACCCTCGTAGAAAGCGGTGGTGTGTTTTCCGGATTTGAGCAACTGCGGAGTCTGGCCCATGGCCTCCTCGGCTTGATAGCCAGTGGTTTCTTCGAAGGCTGGATTAACGTACTCGATTACACCATTCTTGTCAGTGATGATCACACTGTCGGCGGTCTGCTCCACAGCCTCGGAGAGGCGCTCACTTCTTTCGCAGGCATGTTTTCGAGCCGTAATGTCACGAAAAACGATCACTCCTCCCTCTGCAATCCCTTGCGCGTTTCTTACCGGTTTGGCGCTGGCCAGAATCCAAACTCCTGTAGGCACTTCAGGGTTTCGAATAAAGATAACTTCGTCGATGACTTCTTCACCCCGTATTGCGCGTGCGAGCGGCAACTGGTTCGCCGGATAGGGTGTGACCCTGTCGGGCAGAAAACAACCATATACTTCTGTCCACTTGTCCGGTGTGACGTCCCTAAACCCAACCCCTAGAATCCGCTCAGCAACGGGATTGAAAAACAGGAACTTGCCCTGCCGATCAGCCACAATAACCCCTTCTGAAAGACTGAAAAGAATGGATCTCAAGCTCTCGACTTCTTTCCGAAGCGCAGCTTCACCTTGACGCAAATCAAACATTTGTCCTCCTGGGAGACCAATTATTATTGATCTTTGCGTCCACGGGGAACTGTCAAAATTGACAGGTTCCGCGAAAAATACTTACAGGTGGACACCCGAGCGTCGTCAAGACCTGCCAGTTTTCTAAGTCTCGGTCCTCAGACGACACCATGTCTAACGGCGTACTGAATTAGTTCGGCAGTGGTCTTGAGCCGAAGTTGATCCATCATCCGATACTTGTGAAAACCAACCGTTCTAGGGCTCACGTTCAAGATAGCAGCTACTTCCTTCATCGAGTGTCCTTCGGCCAACAGTTGCAGAACCTCTCGTTGCCTGGGCGTCAATCCTTTGGAAGAGCTTCGGCCTTCCGGATCTCTCATAAAAGAATCAACCATCCCCTTAGTCATAAGAGGAGTGACGTAGGCCTTTCCCGCACACACTTCTTGAATCGCCTGAAACAGCTCTGAGGCAGCAGATGACTTGAGAAGATATCCAGACGCTCCGGCCCGAAAGGCCTCTGCAACAAGGTCAGGGTCTTCGTTCATGGTCAGAAAGATCAGTTTGACCTGGGGCATGCTTTTCTTGAGTTGTCGGCCGGCTTCCAAACCGTTCAACAAGGGCATGGCAATATCCACTACTACAACGTCAGGTTTGAGGCTAGTGGCTGCCTCCAACAATGCGCGTCCGTCCGCGACCGTTCCAACAACCTCGCATTTCGGTTCAAGCAGCTTCACAAATGCTTCCAATAACAGAGTGTGATCATCGGCGAGCAGTACGCGTGGCTTCTTCATCACCTGTTTCCCCTCCAGTTCCCATTCGCCATAGCTCGGCTGATTGGGCGAACAAATCCTTCAAGCTTGTCTCTTTGGCACAATAGGTATGCTAATCTCAAGCTGGGTACCCTTTGCCGGCTCAGATCGAATTGAAATCTCTCCGCCTACCAGGCGGACCCGTTCCCTTATGTTCGCAAGGCCAAGTCCACCTTTGCCTTCCACCGCTTCAGGATCGAAGCCCCCACCCGAATCTGCGATTCGCAGCGTAATGGCACCCGAATCACCGTGAAGTTCAACCTGTGCTGATTCTGATTCAGTGTGCTTGACAACATTGTGCAATGCCTCTTGGACGATTCGATACAGACAGAGCGCTACATCTTCGGCAATCGATCTCGGAATCTGACGGTGGTCGAACTCGACCTGAATGCCCTGTTGTCTAGACAAGTCCTTGCAGAGTCTCCTGACCGCCACTACCAGACCCACGTGCTCGAGCTGTGAGGGCCGGAGTCGATGAGACAGATTGTGGATCTCAGACGACAAATTCTTAGTCTGCTGCCACAGCTCTCGCATGCTGCGACGCAGCTGCGCGGACGACTCAGGGGGTTCCTGCGCCAGTTGCTCCAACTGTACGGAAAGGAGAGCTATTCGCTGGTTCAAGTCATCATGCAACTCCCTGGCAATGCGGCCGCGTTCCTCTTCATGCGCTCCGATCAGGCGGCCACTCAAGTCTTGTAGCGCCCGCTCTGCTACCCTCCTCTCCTCTATCTCGCCCTCGAGATGCCGGGTCCGTTCTCCAACCAGGTCCTCGAGTTCCTGCTGGTGTTTAATCAGCTCCTCCTTGGCCCAGTGACGCTGCAAGGCTAAGGCATAAAAATTGCCAATCCGTTGAATGGCATCTAACTCCTGATCCGTGTAAGGGGACGCCGAATTCGCTAGCGCAATTTGGCCCAACAACTCGCTGCCAATCATCACCGGCACCGTTAGGAAGTCGTTCAGAGGAATATGCCCTTCCGGAATTCCAGCCGCCGAGCTGTGTGAACGCGGTGTGTCCACATAGAAGGCCTCTCTCGTATTCAGGGCATGCCCCCAAAGCGCCGGGTAACTGCCGTCCTCACCAATCGGGAAGACCGTCTTCTTTTCCTCCTCTTTGACAGAACAGAGCTCCATCATGTGAGAGAAGGTATGGATCACGTTGTCCCCGGTTACAGGATCGATCGAAGAAACAAACCCATTTTCGCTTCCAGTAACCCGCCTAGCCTGATTGAGTACCGTTTTAGCGATCTCGTTAATCGACATAGCAGGACCGACGAGCGCATTAGCAAGTTCAGCCACGGCGGCATTAACTCTAGCATCCCACTCAAGAGCCTCTTGCGCCTGCTTCCGCTCATTAATGTCGGTCGAAATGATGGTCGCAGCGATCACTCGCCCCCCCAACTTAAGTGGCCCCACATGGTTCTCGTACCATGAAACCTTTCGAATGGGATCAGGTGACCCCGCAATGTACATTCCACCCTCTCCAGTCTCAAACACTCGCTCGATAGTTTTCCGGGCCGCGTCTCGGCACTCAGGAACCACATAGTCAAAAGCACTCGCTCCCAGAACTTCCTCCTGGAAAACCCCGGAAGGAACGCGATTAATAAACTGCAAGTTGAAATCACGGTCGACGATCGTTATGAAGCTGGGGGCCCACTCTACAAGAGAGCGCCATCTCTCCTCACTCGCCTGGAGGCGCTGGATCATCGGGCTGGTAATCATCGTGAACAGCCAGGCGCCAAGGACAACAGCCAGGAGTGCAAAGCCTCCGCTAATGAGGCCAGCCCGAATGAACGGCCCTCGAATTTCTGCGAGGTCGATCTTAGCCACGATTCCCAGGTCAAGTTCTTTCACTGGTTCATGAGCTGCAAGGACCAACTCTCCGCGGTAGTCGAGTCCGATAACAGTACCGGATTCTCCCGAAAGAGCCCTTCGCATCGGTTCTGCTAACTCAGAATTCAAAGGAACTGGTTTTGGGTGCTCAAGGTCAAAGTGGCGGTGACTGAGGAGGAACACAATCGAGTCGCCTTCGCGCCGAGCCATCGTGAACTCGCCTGTTTCTCCAAACCCCTTGTATTGGCTGTGGGCATCGATCAGCTGACTGAGCGTAGCCGCTCTCGGACCGTCGGGATAATCCTTGCTGTACTCTGCATCGAAACGGGCAATCGCCTCAATGAGGCGCGCCTGGCTCTGAGCCGCTTCCGTCAACCGTTCCCGTTCCTCGGTAACCGAGGTGTTGTACAGAATATAGGCCGCAAGTCCAACAGTCGTGATGGTAACTGCTGTAAGAATGGCGATCAGCGATAAGACCCTGGTTTCCATGTTAAGAGCGGGTCTGTCACTTAGCGACACTTCCGTCTTGAGTTCAGACGTGGAAAACCAGGATGTCCCGCCAACTTGCTCTTGGTGAGACCGCCGAGCGCCTTGTTTCTCTTTTCCATCTTGGCGTTGCACCTTACTCCCCTCTGTCTAGGCTTGCCAAGTCTTAGTGAAAGCGATGAAAACAGCATCCCACCTGAGTCTTCGGATTGCAAGCCCCGGAGGGCGAGGTCCGTGCTGACCAGTTTCTCTTTGACCTCGCCCTCACTCTGCAATACCCTAAACTTACTGGAGCTGTCGACTCAACTCGGGGCTCCCCCACTGGAAGAGAGTCCATGAGTCTTCCTGTTTGAGGCGGGGGAACTTCAACCGTTGCTGTGAAAAAAGGTCGTCAGAACAGATGGCCTTAGCTGCCGCTTCAGAACCTGATCACGCTTCTGACGGTCTATGATTATTCCGTGGCCTCCGCTTACCTCTCAGCAAAAAGATACATTCTTCCGCCGCTGATTGGCTGGAACTCATACCAGCCGTCGGAAAATGATTTCGTCTCCACCTCTCCCAGACTGTTGCCCTCCCAATCGTAGGCCATCATCTGGCCGGGGCCCGAGGCCTGAAATGCAATTCGGTCGTTGCCGTAAATATCGATCAACTCGGTAACGCCCGTGGCTCGTTCGCGCCGGGTCACACTTCCAGTTGTCCCCAGCGAGCCATGCTGAGTCCATTGCCCGCGTCCGTCCAAGAACTCGTAGTCAGGCGTATTTGCCCAGTCGATTCGCCGTCCGGCGACGTTCGCAGAAAGCTCGTAGAATCCGTTCTGGGAATTAAAAACCAGCCAGCCTGAAACCGGCAGTTCGACAGGCTCTCCCCGATCATCTTTCACGGTCCAGGTACCTTTGCTAGCTCGGTTCACGTAGACATGCGTGCCGTTCTCGTATTTCACATGCAACCGCGAATCCGCAATCACTCCTGAAGAGTGTGCCTCGGAGGGTGTCAACATCCGACCGTCAGGGCTTGCATACTCAATCCGCTGGGGTTGGATGAAGGCATATTGCTGTTGGAGTTGTTGCATCATGTAGTAAGAGCGAGCCATTGCCTCTACCCCAAACGGATCATCCAAGCTCCAATCAGTCACCAGCCAGCCCAAGTTGCCATAACCGATCGTGGTCGATAGGAACAGGTCAACATAGTCCCGCCTTTGCGGCGATTCTTTCCATTCTTCATCCAGACGGCTCAAGTAGTAGAAGGTGTATCCCATTCCGTAGTCGGCCTCGAGTGGGTGGATTTTCATCAGCATTAATGACACGTCAAGAGGATGCGTGAGCAGGTTGACGTCCGTATATACCCAGCCGTAGCCGCCCGATTGCAATCCGGCATAGAGCCACTGAAAAGTTGCTTCCGACTGTGTCGGCCCGTACACCTTCTGGTCGTTGAGCAAGAGCTGTCCGTAAGCGTAAAAAAGTGATGTCATGGTACCTGCTCCCGGTACCCGAGCATCGAAATCACACCGCCAGGGCTGCGCGGTTGTGTGGACATCGGTATAGGACATCTTCACACCAAACTTCTCCTTGATCCGCTTGGCGTAGTACTCGTCGAACTCGACTGCTTTGGCGGGTTTGAGCATGTAGTTGCGGGGCCACGCTCGCCGCCACTCTCCGTCAGGGCGACGAGTCACCCAATCCGGGCTCCAATTCGTGTTAACCGTGCAGAAGTCGGTGTAGTTACTGTAGACGCCCTGTAACCACCCCAGACCGTTCTGGGCCTTGATATACCGTTGGAGAGCTGCGTCACCACCTTTCTGCGGGGATGCCCTGAGCTTCATCGTGTTGCTGTCACCTTCATCACGCCAGGTGATCTCATGACTGTGCTGCATGATCTTGTCAATCCCATAAGATCGAATTCTCCGGGAGCGTTCATGGTCCTCGCGAAAGGAACTTCTCGGGAAACTGACGGTCCAGAGCACCTGTTTGCCTTCCTCTTGCCGCAGTGAAGGTGGGTTAGCTGTGGTCGGCAGTGTCTCCTCGTAGGTGGGTGAAGTGGTTACAAAAATCCTTTCGTACAGGTTATTCCGACTCCCGTCCGTCTTCGGGATATACCGCATTCCTCCATTGATTTGCGCGGTGTTTTCATCGATCCTGGGTTCTTTGGCAGCGAAGGCCTGCGAAGCGTTCGTTCGATACCAGTCAAACCAGATTGACGTGAAAATGGGCCTGTCCTGAGGACCGGACATGAGGACGCGTGGATTGGTTTCGCGGTAGGTGAGGTATGGCACTGTGATGAGTCGTGGATTACTGACTCCCGTGACTCGACCGAAGTTAAGCTCTGTGGCATCCCCACCATCGCACCAGACGTCCAGTACGAGAGACTTTTGCCACAGCCGGACGCTGTAATCAACGAGTCTCGAACCATGGCGAAACTTTACTTCCACCACATCACCGTTCAGCCTCGCCGACAGCAGTTCACCCTCCGATACCCTATCCTGTGGAGTGTCGTTGAAACGAATTCCTCCGCCATCCATTGGCCGGAAGGTCGTTCCCCCATTCACGCTTACCGTAAAATCGGTAAGAGTCCCGGTACGCGGGATGTACCTCCAGAGTACTTTGGCGTCTCTGCCGTCATAGGCTAGTTCAAACTCATTTTGACCGATTGCTTGGACGTGTACCTCGTAATTCCTCTCGAAATTAGTCGGCAAGATGGTTTCCTCCCGTGTGGGAAAGGGAAGCGCTCCGGGGCCGGTATTCAGTCCCACGATCTGACCACGGTAAGGCTTCAGGTTGCGCTTCGGTTGCGCCTTGAATTCAAGAGGCTTCAATTCTTCTTCATAGAATACGAGTGAATCACAAAAGAAATACCTTGGGCCGGAGTTGCTGCCTTTCGAAATCTCGATTCCCGAGAAACTTGCGGGCCAGACAATCTGGTTAAGGATTTCTTTGGGGACTTGCCGATGGATCAGCCACCATTGTTTCCACCGGATGTCCGTAAGCTGGATCCTGAACTCTTTCCCACGAGAATCTCGAATCAGGATAGACACATCAGCCGGGGGGGTTGTAGGGTCGTGGACCCAGGACCACCGGTTACCGTAGCCCCATAGTTCGATCGAATCGAATCGCTTCGAAATGGGAATTGGCTTGGGAGGGCGCCCCACGAGCCGACTGTTTTCACCCGTGCCGGAATAGAGAAACTTGGCCACGTATTGACCCCATATCTGCTGTTCCCGGCTCCGGCGGAGCTCGCCGTCTGCACCTTCGAAAAGCTCCAACTGCCACCCACTCAGATCCTCGAAGTCCACGAGCGTTTCGGGATGCTCTTCCCGCTGTGTCCAGGTGAGTTCATAGGGTTGCTGGCCCACCTGTTGCCAAGGCTCGATCTCATTGACGGCAGGGGCAGTCTTCTCGGGGGCTTCGCCTCCAAACAGCGAGGTCATCCAAAGGAAGACAATCAGACATACAATTCTCATTACGGACCTCCTCACTGCGTTTGGATTTTGATTCTATGTAGCTCAGGCATTTCTAACCACTCCACCTTTCAAGCACTTGCATTCTGCATTTAACCTCCCGTTGACTCAATTGGCAATGCAGAACTTCATAACGCTTCAGAATCCCCCCTGGAGTAGCTTGTTCTTCATCCCTGTTTCAGCTTCAAGCTGACGAATTTCTCTTTGACCTCACGCAGACTCTGTCTTACCCTAAACTTACTGGAGCTGTCGACTCAGCTCGGGGCTCCCCCACTGGGAGAGCGTCCATGAGTCTTCCTGTATAAGGAGGAAGAAGTTCAACCGTTGCTGTAAAAAAGGTCGTCAGAGCAGATGGCCTTAGCTGCCGCTCCAGAACCAGGGAGGGGTGCCCTGAAGTCAATGGGCTGCGAATTCAGTCCTGTTTCTTGCGAGGAGATGCTGGTTTGCCCCGTTTCGGCTCACCTCAGGAAACTCGTCCGGCGCAGTCAGCATGGATAACGGATCTTGCACGCTCTGCCTTGAGGCCAGTTCTGATGAGGATGAGCTCGATTGTTTGGAAGGTAAACGCGGTGGTCGTCACTGTAATCGTTGTGGTTATAGCCGCCTCGACCTACGACAGCAATCGGATCTACGAGCGAGATGCACTCGCCACTGCTAGAACAGTATCCAGGTTTCAGCTGGAGACGATCCAGCAAAGCCTCCGCACCCTGATGCAGGAACGCAACAATGCCAGGATTAGAGAACTGATCAATAACCTCTCCAAGTCCGATACAATCTCCGGAGATATTCGGCTGGTTTCCCACACTGGGAACGTAGTCGGTTCCAAAGCTCTGACAGGCGCACGATTAGAACAGGAATCCCGCCCCTGCTCTGTATGCCATTCTCTTGAGGATCCGGCCCAGGGACTGAACATCGGAAGTTATGACGAAATTGTTGAGCAAGGCGATGGCACCAGAGCGGTCTCTGTCATCACTCCGATTCTCAACGAACCTGGCTGTAGCTCAGCAGATTGCCACGCGCACCCGGAGTCAACTCAAGTGTTAGGTGTATTGCAGGCGAGTTTCTCGCTCGAGCAGGTAGACGACCTGATTACACAGCGTAACTACCGTGCCGTACTTACCGGCCTGCTGGCTGTCGTGCTGAGCATAGGGGCCACCTGTTTGATCCTGGATCGGCTGGTGGGAAGGCGAATCAAGACCTTGATCGAGGGCATGGAGAAAGTGGCGGACAACGATTTCAGCTTCAGGTTCGAGGACACTCGAAAGGATGAGATCTCGGCACTCGCCCACTCCTTCGACGGTATGACCTCGAGGCTCTCCTCCACTCTCTCGAAACTACTGAATACCAACGAGTACCTTGAAGGGATTGTGGAGAACTCTGCAGACATCATCATAACGGTAGACCCGGCCGGCCTGATTCGAACAGTCAACAAAGGGGCCGAGAATACGTTGGGCTATCGAAGAGATGAAGTGATCGGACAGAAGATCGAAATGCTTTTTGCCGATCCTCGCGAGAGAGATGCAGCAATCGCCCGCCTCAGAGACACTGACCATGTTGTGAATCTCGAGACCCACTTCATAACGAATCAGGGCGAAATCAGAGACGTGATACTGACCCTGTCCCGCCTTCGCGCTCCCGACGGAACACCTATCGGAACCTTCGGTATCAGCAAAGACGTGACCAGGGAAAAAAGGCTCCAACGCGAGCTTCTGTTGAACGAGAAGCTCGTGGCGATCGGCCAGGCAGTCACTGGCATTCAACACTCTATGAAGAATATGCTGAATGCTCTGACAGGTGGCTCATACATGGTCAACACTGGAATCGAAGATGAAGACCGGGACCTCCTCGAAGAGGGATGGGCTATGGTTCAGGGGGGCATCTCAAGCATTATCGAGTTGTCGTCAAGGATGCTCCACTATGCGAAGGATTGGAAGCCGGAAGTTGAGGAGACCGACTTGGACGACCTGATGGAATCGATCTATAACATCAATAAGGAGACCGCCCGGAACAAGGGGATCGAGCTGCGGATCGAGACTGCCCTGGAGCAGCCGTCCCTCATATGTGATCGGCGTCTGATCCACTCAGCGGTGATGGATCTCCTGTCCAATGCTCTGGACGCCTGTGATCAGAAAGACTACGGCGGATCCGAGAGACCCGAAGTAATTTTGAGAGTATGCTCTTCAGAGCGCGAGGGTCACCTGGTAATCGAAGTGCAGGACAATGGTCAGGGAATGACGGAAGAGATCAAGAAGAACATATTTACTCCCTTTTTCAGCACCAAGAAGAAGCTCGGCACAGGCATGGGTCTGACCCTGACCTCGAGAATCATCCGCCTTCACGGCGGTAATATCGAGGTCGAGTCTGAACCGAGCCGCGGCACCATCTTCAGGGTTTCGCTTCCTGTCAGTGGCCCGCGAGAAAGCAAGGAGGAGCTCGATGCCTAAGAAAGTCCTAGTGGTTGATGACGATGAGAACACTGTTAGATTCCTGTCGGTTGCTCTTCGCAAGAACGGTTACGAACCGATCGGCGCCCGCGATGGAAAGGAGGGCCTTCAGAGAGTGGAAGAATCGCGTCCCGACCTCGTCGTTCTTGACATCATGATGCCCAAGAAGACTGGCTGGGTGGTGTTTCGGGAACTCCGTAGGAACGAGGAGTACAAGTCGATTCCGGTGATCATGCTGACGGCCGTTTCAGGTGTACTCGAGGAACAGGATGCTTTGGCTGAGGAAGAACCGGAATTTGGCGG
>JAUWTT010000187.1 GCA_030614585.1 Acidobacteriota bacterium | reverse complement strand
TTTACTGTGAATATGAGCTTGTTTAGACTGGCCGGGAGTTTAAAAAGCTGGACCTTCAACAGAAAGGGGTCCCAATGAGTTACAGGCGAACTGCCCGCTGGTTAATTACTCTCTGCTTACCCGCGTTCTTTGCTGCTCAGTTATGGTCCGAGTCAGACCGTCCCAATGTTGTTCTCATATTTGCTGACGACCTTGGGTATGGTGATATCGGACCGTTCAATGATGATTGCCCCTTCGAGACGCCACAGCTTGATCGAATGGCATCAGAGGGAGCTCGGCTCACCAGTTTCTATGTCCCGACACCATACTGTGCACCGTCACGTGGCACTATGCTCACTGGGCGCTACCCTTTTCGCCATACCGTGATGAGTAACCCGGCACCTGATGCGGGAAAATCGAATTTCGGTTTGCCTCAATCGGAAATCACCATAGCGGAGGCCCTGAAGCCGCTCGGCTACGCGACGGCTGCCTTCGGGAAATGGCATCTGGGCCACAAGGAAGATTGGCTCCCCCGGACACAGGGATTTGACGAATACCTCGGTATTCTCTATTCGAACGACATGTTCCCGGTTCAACTGGTGCGAAATGAAACCGTTGTGGAGTACCCGGTAGCCCAATCCATGTTGACTCAACGATATACAGCGGCGGCACTTCGCTTTATCGAGTCCAACAAGGACCGGCCGTTCTTCGTTTATCTACCGCATGCAATGCCCCACAAGCCGCTGGCGGCTTCGGACAATTTCTACACACCGGAGACAAGAGCTGATCTATATGCTGATGTGATTGCCGAACTGGACTGGTCGGTCGGAGAGATCCTCAGCAGACTTAAGGAACTCCATCTGGACGAGCGGACGTTGGTGATCTTCGCCTCCGATAACGGCCCCTATTATGGTGGATTGACCGGTGGATTGCGGGGGATGAAAGGCAGAACCTGGGAAGGGGGCTTACGTGTTCCCATGATTGCCAGAATGCCTGGGGTGATACCTCCCGGTGTCGTGAACGACAGCCCTGCTGCTTCAATCGATGTATTCCCGACGATTTGCGCTCTGGCAGGGGCACCTATTCCCCAGGATCGAATCATCGACGGAATAGACATCATGCCAGTGCTGAAACACTCAGGCGCTAACAGCCCGCACGACGCGATTTACGGAATTCAGGGGAGTAATTTGGCGACAATCCGATCATTAAAATGGAAGCTTCACGTGCGTAACCCGGGCCTGCCGAGGTTCCACCACCTCTCTCCAGAAGAAAAGGCTCACCAGATTGACCCACGCGGGCCGGACGGAGTGACGATTCTCGCCCCTTATGAGCAGGCCAAGGTGGACCAACACCCAGGGCTGATGTCTGGAGACATACCTAAAGCGATGATGTTGTTTGATCTTGAAGCAGATCGAGGGGAACAGCACGATGTAGCCGATCAGCATCCCGATGTGGTCAAGCGTCTGCTGGCGGAGTTTAGGAAGACGGAGGCCGAAGTTCCCGACCTCGAGGTACCGGAGTCGGGTTATCTATTTCGAGAACCCGGTCCAGGGGAGTCCAGGACCCTCATGAGACTGATCGGCGGGGAACTGCGTTACGATCGGATCCCGGAATCTCAGAAGCACCTGCTCGACAAGAAACCGCATGGAAGTGAAGCTCCGTGAGTGAGAGCTTCAGCCTGGGGGAATCTAACCACCAAGGCACAAAGGACACTAAGGAAACCCTTTGTTCCTGGTGTCTTGGTGGTAAATCCCCAGCTCCCAGCCCCCAGCCCCTAGTTCCCCCCCCCGGCCGAGCTTGTTGGGCATATGGCACTATTGATCGCCGCTGCTGAGTCAGCTACCATCCAGATGGTCCGTAACTAACATTTCAAGAGGGGGTTATCGTCAGGTGAAACGCTTACTTCTGATCCTCGCCTATCTTTTGCTGATCTTGTACGTGGGATTGGCGGGTGCCTGTCGGGACGACGCGGTTTCTGACAAGCCGAATATCCTCTGGCTCTCCATCGAAGATGCCAGCCCGCATCTCGGGTGTTATGGAGATCCCTACGCTACTACTCCCCACGTGGATCGCTTAGCTGAAGAAGGGGTTCTCTACAGGAATGCGTTCACGACCGCCGGCGTGTGTGCGCCCAGCCGTTCGGCGATCATCACCGGAATGTATCAGACCTCGCTCGGGACCCATCACATGCGGTGTCGGGCAGAACTGCCGGAGCCTGTTCACCCTTTTCCAGTCTACTTGAGACAGGCGGGGTACTACTGTACGAACAATTCCAAGGAGGATTATCAGTTCACAACACCTGAAAACACCTGGGACGAGTCCAGCTCCGAGGCGCACTGGAAGAACCGCCCTGAGAGAGGCCAGCCGTTCTTTGCCGTGTTCAACTACAACGGCTGCCATGAATCAGGCATTGCGAATGACGCGAAATACGAGCGGGTCACAGAAGGACTCGATCGGCATGACCGCGATCTTGTATCGGGCAGCCTGCCACCCTACTATCCCGATACTCCGGTCACACGAGAGGATTGGGGCCGGTACTACGACGTGATGACGGCGATGGACAGGTGGGTTGGAGAGCACCTGGCAGCGCTCGAGGAGGCCGGACTGGCGGATAACACGATCGTCATGTTCTGGTCAGATCACGGAGTGGGCCTGCCCCGGGCGAAGCGATGGCTCTACGACTCGGGAATCCGGGTTCCATTGATCGTTCGCATACCTCAGAGTTTTCGGCAGGACACACAGGGAGAACCTGGGACAGAAACTGATGAACTGGTTAGCCTGATGGACCTGGGGCCCACAGTACTCAATCTCGCCGCCCAAGGAGTTCCTACCCACATGCAGGGACACCCTTTCCTGGGAATTGATCTGCCGGATCCGCGCCGCTACATCTTCGGCGCCAGAGACCGTATGGATGAACGCTACGACATCATTCGCGCCGTCAGAGACGAACGCTTCAAGTACATCCGAAATTACGAACCGTTCAAACCCTACTATCAGTACATGAATACTCCTGAAAAGGGTCGAACCATGCAGGAAATCCGGCGAGTGGAGGCGGAAGCGACTGCCTCCGAAGGAGTGGCAGCATTTCTCGTGCAGACCAAGCCGGCCGAGGAACTGTATGACACGGTCAATGATCCACATGAAATGAATAACCTGGCGAACGATTCGGAATTCAGCGAGGTGTTGGGGCGCATGCGCCAAGCCCACGATCAGTGGGTCGTGGAAACCAGAGATCTGGGCCTGATCCCTGAAGCGGAAATCAATGCTCGACAGGAGAAAGCCGGCAGCGCCTGGGGGATCTTGCAGACTGAGGGCTCCGCTGATCTAATGGGACAGATCCGTGATACGGCTTCGCTATCGCTGCAGGGCATCGAAATGCTGACTCAGCTTGAAGAGGCGGTGAGCAACGAGGATTCGGCCGTCCGGTACTGGGCGGCAATCGGTATCGGAAACCTTGGGGAAGCGGGAGCATCTGCGGCTGCGCTAATGGAGAGCCTACTGGCCGATCCATCGGAGAATGTACGGATCGCTGCAGCTCGGGCGCTTTGCAGGATGGACAGACCGAAGAGGGCTCTTCCGGTTCTAGTGGCGATACTGGATGAAGGTTCGCAGTGGGCGCGTGTCCAGGCTTCCAATGTCCTGGATGAGATGGACGACCAGGCTTTACCGGTCGTGGATGACATGAAACGAAACCTGGAACCCCGCGACGACCTGGTACAGCGGGGGAAGTACACGGTCCGAGCCCTGAATCGAGCCCTGAACGAACTGGAAGGCACAGCCACCCAGGTCCCTTGAGGGAGGGTCTTCAGAGCCACATCCCGGTTCAACTTGGTGTCATAGCGTGGGACAGGCATCCTCCTTCGCTCTTCGTGGTGAGTTGCTACAGGTGGATGACCTTCCAGATGACAGGCAAGGATGCCTGTCCCACGCTATGACAAGCAGGGATGCTTGTCTTACGGGAGCAGCTTTTCGTATTCTGCTTTGGCTTCCTGAAGGATCGGAATATCCGGGTCGGCGTCCTTCCAGATACCCAGAAAATCCTCATAGGACTTCCGCGCACCTGCTTCGTCTCCCATGAGGACTTTGGCACGGGCCAATCCAAGATGAGATAAGGGCCGATGAGCTGAGATAGCCCCGGTAGCAGGGTCGTCGATAATCATCTGAAAATCTGCGGACGCCTCTTCGCCTCGTTCCAGAGCCAGCAGGGTACGTCCTCTCATGAAGACGGAGGCGGCCCCAGGCGGAGTCATCAGGTCCAGTTCACTGACGGAACGCAGCAGTCTGAACGCGTCCTCCGGGGCACCCCGCCCAAGTTCGATAATCGCCTGAACACCCGGAAGGCCACGACGATTCCACAAAGTCGATTCTGGAAGCTCCTGTGACACATCCTCTGCAAATCGTTTGGCTCGCTCGAAATCTCCCGCGGCGGCCAATGACCAGGCGGCAATCCTTCTGACCATATAGCTTGCCTGCTCCATTTCCATGGCCTGGTCGACATAGCTCAGCGCCTGTCCTCGGTTGCCTACGAGCGCCTCGACCCAGGCCTCATATACCAGGGTTGTGGCGGCTGCGTCTCCACGCCCCCACTGTTGCAGGGTGCCTACCCAGTCTTCCAACAGTTGCCGAAACTCCTGAAACCGTCCATAGAATGTAGCTTCATCAATCCGGATTGCAAAGATCCCTGGGCCTCCGGGGTGCTTCTCTAACCAGGAGGCATGGTGGTTCATGGCAGCTTTGTCTCTTTCGAGAAAAGCGATCCTATAGAGGGTTTGGTGCATTCCCTCGCCCTCGAGCCCCTGGGAGATTGCTCCTTCGAGTAAGGCTTTTGCCTCGGAGATGCGCCCCATATCCTGGTAGCGGTTCGCAAGGTTGTTGAGTACCAGGGGGCCCCTACCGAGGTCGACGGCCACTAGTTGTGTTTGAAGTGCCTTCTCACGCTGTCCCGAATATGCGTATGCATTCGCAAGGTTGTTCCAAAAGCCACCGTCATTCGGATACATACGAGTCGCCATTTCCAGGGTCTCTATTTTCTTGGCGAGATCTTCTGTAACTGATGTATGGTAGTTCTCCTCAATATCCAGGCGTTCATACTCACTGGCCCGGTCACGGAGCTCAAAGGCCCTTTGAGCATGCTCTCGCGCACGTCCGTAATCCCTCTGATTCCAGTGGAAAGTGGCCAGCGAAGAGTGGGCGTTTGAGAAGTTCGGGTCCAGCTCCACGGCCCGGCGGGCGAAGGCCACCGCCTCGGAGTATCGCTGAAGGCTATTCATCTCGCCCGCCTGATTCACTAGCTTCAGGGCTTCAAGGGATGACGTGGTGGCCTGTTCCAAGGGTGTGTTCGTCTTCTCGATTGAGGCCAGAGTCTCGCCAAGTTTGCGGCGCATACTGCTGGCCGCACTGTCTAGCGCGCCTAGTACGCTCTCTTTGCTGGAAGCTTCTGTTTGCTCCCTTGCCACAGACTCCCCGGTCTGACAGTTCTCCGCATTGAGTGTTATCAGATACGTACCGCCCAACTGTGCAATCTCCCCGATCATCACCGCCTTGTTGTTCCGTCGCTGGCAGATCTCTCTTCCTATTGCTTGAGTGATTCGGGTGGTTGGAGGCCGCTCCATGTACGCGAGTGTTTCCTGAATCTGGGTATCCGAGACTATGTTGAGATAGGGGGATTCATCCAGTTTGACTCGGAGAGCGGTCTTCAAAGCGCCGTCGAAGACTTCATCGCCCGTGGTATTGACGAAGTCTGTGATCAGGATCTCGTCTTCTTCGGTCAGTACAGGAGCCGTCTTGGGGCCGAAGAACCAGATTCCAATAGAGATCAAAGCCACCACCAGAAGAAGACCGACGCCTGCCACCAGCCTGTGTCTCCGAAGCAGACCAATGAAGATCTGTGTATCGGAAGAATCGCTGATCGAGTCTGCTTCTTCCCCGGAAATGGGCTCTGCTTCAGAGGTCGGTTCTCGCTGTGCTGTCACCAAGCTTGCTGATAAGTCCGAGTTACGACGCAGGCGCTCCAGTTCGGCATGTAAGTCAGCCGCCGATTGATAGCGCAGTTTCGGGTTCTTCTCCAGTGCCCTGTTGATGATGTGTTCCAGTTCATCGGGAAGATCGGGATTGATCCGGACAGGTGATGTCTGAGTTTTGGTCAGGATTTCATTGAAGACGACTCCCGAGGAACTCCCCATAAACGGCAGCTTTCCTGTTGCCATCTCGTAGAGCACGACACCCAGTGAAAATAGGTCTGTCCGGGTATCCAGCTCTACTGCCTTCACCTGTTCGGGGGACATATACGAGACGGTCCCCACAGCTGTACCGGGACTGGTGAGCTGTTCTTCCTGCACGGCTGTCGGGGCAGCCGATCCTGTGATCGGGTCTGTGGTCAGCTTGGCCAGTCCGAAGTCGAGGACCTTGGCATCTCCTCTCTGGGTGATGAAGATGTTGGCAGGTTTGATGTCCCGATGCAGGATGCCCTTCGAGTGGGCTGCATCCAGAGCGCCGGCCACTTGAGTCCCGATCTGAAGGATCTCATCTAGAGGCAGGGACTTCCCGGAGATCCGTTGCTTCAGCGTCTCGCCTTCGAGATACTCCATCGCGATGAAGGGCTGGCTGTCTTGCTGACCCAGCTCATAAATCGTACAGATATGAGGATGGTTCAGGGCAGAAGCAGAGCGAGCTTCTCGCTGGAACCTCTCAAGTGCTTGAGGATCTTCCGACAACTGTTCGGGAAGGAATTTCAAGGCAACGGGGCGTCCGAGCGCAGTGTCCTCGGCCTTATAAACGACCCCCATGCCGCCCCCGCCGAGCTTCTCTGTAATCCTGTAGTGAGAAATGGTCTTTCCGATCACGGAGAATACTCCCACTTGTCATTCGTCATTTGCCATTCGCCATTGGCATGGCCCATACCTCCGCCGCCGAGTTTCTCCGCGATTTTGTAATGGAATATGGTCCAGCCAACCAAAACCTCAGCCTCCGTTACTTCTCATGCTAACTTCCGAAGCGGGCAGAGGCAACACCTTGTTGTTAAGCAAGGCACAGCCCGTACAATGCTCTCAGAATGCTGATGGACCACCGAGAGCAATTGGAGCACCCGGTGGAGGTTCCCCGGTCTCTGAGATCCCGGGGCTCCGTATGAAATGTCCATGCAACGTCATACGGAGCCCCGGGTCCTTACAGGGTCTGTTGCCCAAACCACAACAGACCCAATTCCCTATTAAACCCAAACTTCAAGCTCCCTTGCAGGAACCATCCAACCTACTGAAATATATTCGGTTAAGAGCTCTGTAGAAGTTGAGGTATTGAATTCATGCAATCGACCTTGTTTGAGATGTGGTGCTTGGTTCTTGGGATTTGGGCGTGGGCCGATTTCGGCAACACGCCCTTACAGGGCCCGCGGTTGAACCACCGATGGACCAGCCACCTCAAGTGACGGACAAGGCGT